>CADAPW010000050.1 GCA_902789915.1 uncultured Bacteroidia bacterium
ACAAGCTGTCACGATTTCATCGGGATGGTTGAACATCAAGTCGTTGACTGAGTTGGCCGTAATCTCGTCGCGCTCCTGCTGAGTGAGGTTGAAACTGCCGAGGCTTCCGCCACAGCAGATGCTCAACTCTTTCTCCGATTTTGCCTTGCGCAAATGGCCGACACTTTCAATCACCTCGCGAGGCTCATCGTACACGCCAAAGGCTCTTCCCAACTCGCATGGGTCGTGATAGACGTAGTTGGTGTCGTTTTTGTCGACCTTCAGCTTGCCCTGCTTGATAAGCGCGTCAATGTATTGCGTATGATGCAGAATCTCAATGCCTTCAAGTTGATACTCTTCCCTGAAAACCTTATAGCAAATCGGACAGGAAAGTACAAGCCTCTTAGCACCTGATTTCTTAATCAACTCGGTGTTTTTGGCTATCATGGCTTGGGCTTCAGCCTTCTTGCCGCTCAACAGCATCGGTCGACCGCAACAAATGCCGTCGTCTTTGTCCAAAAACTCATACTGCTCGCCCGCAGCCTCCATGATTTGCCTCATGGCGCGCATGATTTTGGGCGTGAGTTGGGTCATGCAGCCGGCGAAATAAAGGACTTTGGCGTTTTCATTCGTTTCTGATGCTACGTTTTCAAGATACGAGTGGTCGCTATGAATCTGGTAAGGCACCGCCTCGCGTTGGCTCATCTTGATGTCGCACGACTCGATGCTCACAGGGCAAACCGCGACACATTTTCCACACTGCATACAGGTCTCGGCAATACGCTGGGCCTCTTCCTTGTCGCCATTTCTCAGCTTCTTCATGAAATACGCCGAAGTGTTGCCACTGTTCTTGTCGTTGACGCTCATCGGGCAGGCGTCGATACACAGACCGCAACTCGGGCAAGAATAAATCTGGGCCAAGGCATAACCCTTGCGAGGCTCACGCGGCTTCAAGCCCGCATGACGCAATAGAATAAACAAGGCCTCAGTCGGGATGTGCATGTATCTCGTGAACGGCAGCATAAACATAAACACCATCAAATCAATGGAATAAAGCCACCAAAACGCCATGATATTGCTCTTTTCTGCAATGAGACGGAAGGGGAAGATGGTCCACAAGGCGAAACGAATCATGTTGTCGGCAAAACCGAAGTGCATGATACGCTTCACCCCCACTACCTTCGAATGGATCTTTTTCACCACAGCGATCAAAATACCGCTGATGATCATCAGAAGGAAGAAATCCATCAGGAAGGCAAAAACCGGGGTTTCTTCGGCGAAATACTTGAAGAAAATCGGATAATAGGCATTCGGAAACATGCGCGCAAGTCCTTCAGCCTCAACACCTTCAAGCGGCTTCAGCGTAAACAGCATCACATGGCCGATGACGATAATCATGAACCAGCCAAAAGCGATGGCTGTGTGCATGTAACCCAACACTGGATTGCGTTTCCAAATCTTCACATGGAAAAGGCAGTCGCCAAACAGGTCGCGGATGTTGGCCCACGCCGTCTTAGGCGTCACCAAGGAACGCCAAAACTGCTTTCTGTCGTCTTTCGGCAACTGGCCGATGACGCGTAAAAGCCCCACCACACAATACGTCAGCACGAAAGCCATGCCGAGCACAAAGGGGAGCACAAAAGGATGGAATATCTGTGAATTCATCGTGTAATGTCTAACAAAATCTTACGGATGTTGATGCCGCGCGGGCAAACGAGGGTGCATTTGCCGCAGAGCATGCAACGTTGAATCATTGTTTTGGCCTCGTCTTCCTTGCCTCGCTGAAGCATCAGAAGAATGCGACGGAAGCTCATCTCGGTGAAGTGACCTGCCGTGCAAGTCGCAGTGCACGAGCCACAGGCAATACAGGTATTGATGTCAGGGTTGGTCTCCTTCAAACGGTTGAACGTCGTCAGGTCGACGCTGTCCATCTTGACATGCGAGCTGGGTGACAAACAAAAACCGAAATCCATGGCTTACCTATTAATATAATTGTACACTTGTGCCGCCACCGAACGGGCCTCACCAATGGTATCGGGCAGCGACTTCGGTGCGGTGCAGGCACCTGCCACGAAGACACCGTCTTGTGCGGTGTCGTTCATACCCAGATACATGTCCTTGTTCTGCATGAAACCGTCGCTGTTGTTGCCAACGCCGAGCTTCTGCTGTATCGCGTCGATGCTCTTGTTTTTCTCCATGCTGCACATCAACACGAGCAAGTCAAGCGTCATCTTGAGCGGCTTGCCGAACAACGTATCTTCCGCCTTGATGACCAGCTTGCCATCCATATCCTCCGAAACCTCGCAAACGCGCCCACGGACACATTTCACGTCGAAGTCTTTTTGGGTCTTGAGATAGAGGTCTTCGTAACCTGGACCGAACATGCGCAAGTCCATATAGAAAGTGTAAACTTCGGCCTCCGGGAAAACCTCCTTGATTTCGCAGGCCTGTTTCAACGCCGTGGTACAGCACACTTTCGAGCAATAGGTGTTGCACACCTTGACGTCGCGGGCACCGACACAATGCACGAAGCCAATCTTCTTCGGATGGTTGATGCGGTCGTCCTTGCCTGTCCTGAAGTATTTCTCAAGCTCGACGCTGGTCATCACATTATTATAAATGCCGTAGCCGTATTCCTGTTTCCGTTCCGCCTTGAAGACATCGAAACCCGTGGCAAGAATCACGGCCTGAGCGTCAATCTTTTCGTTATTGCTCAAAACGGCATGGAAACCGCTGTTATCTCTTTGAATATCGGTGACCTCGGTATTCAAATAGGTCTTTATGCCTTTCACCTGATCGAGCATCTTATCCACCACGTCCTTGGCGGGATGAAAAGCGGGAAACAGCCTGTCCCACTGCGCGATATGGCCTCCCAAGGCCTCGCTTTTTTCAACTATGACAGGATTCAGCCCCATCTTATGCAATTGTGTAGCTGCTTCCATTCCGGCGGCTCCACCGCCAATGATTAGTATTTCTTCTTTCATAAATGTTGGTTTCTCAAACTGATTTCATACATGACGGGCACATCGGCTGACCGAGGTCCTTGCCGTTCAAGCCCTGATATTTCTTCTTCGAGTCGTAAGGGACGTCCATCTTCTCAAGCAACGGCTCAATGGCGACCTGGTGCATCTGAAGGCCGAGGTCCCAAGGGTCGTAGCCCATCACCAAGCCTGCCACCTCCTCGTAGGTCAGTGCCGGGATGCCGTAGCCGTTCTTGCCGTAGGTCTTGCCCGTCTGCTCGGCGATGACATATTGCCATCTGTCGAGGAAATACGGGCAACCTGGACAGTTGGTGATAATCAAATCTGGCTCGTAAGGCTCCATCGACTCGAATTTCTTGTAGGTGTTCGACTCGGAATAGCCTCTGTTGGCCTGCACGAAATACTGACGGAAGCCGAAGCCGCAGCAATGACGACGTTCGGGGTAGTCGACGACCTCGCCGCCCCATGCCTCGACCATTCCGACCAGCACATGCGGATACTCAGCACCACCGAAGCCCTTCGACGGGAACATCTTCGAATAGTGGCATCCGATGTGTTCGACCACCTTCAACGGCTTGCCCGTCTTGACGTTGACTAACGGAAACTTCATCTGTTTTGCGATGTCGAACCTGAACTTATAAATAAGGTCGCTGGCATGGGCGAGATATTTCGGCTTGGCGAACTCTTTCTTGCACGAATCCCAAAGATATTGCCGAATCTTGGCCTCCAGCTCAGGATACTCGTGCCATGTCTCCAGCGTCTCGGTGTAGCATCCGAACGAGGTGATGCAGGAGCAGACGTAGTTCTCGTAGCCGCTCTCATGCATCAAGGCGAACTGACGCGCTATGATGGTCATGGCGGTCTCCTGCGGGATGGTGTCGCTGTGATAGGCAATGCCGCCACAAGTAGTATGATAGGGGTTCTCATAAAAATCCTTCCCAAGCCTGTTTCTCGTGATGTCCAAAAATGTCACCTCCGAGCCGGGCCAGAACGCCTGACGGATACAACTCCTCACGTAGAAATAATGGTCATCGGGAATATCTTTCTGGTAGTCCGCCCATATTTTCTGTTTGCCTTCAATTATCATTTGGTATTCAAAGATTTAAAATTCAAAGATTCAAAATTGGCTTTTAGCTGTTAGCCGTTAGCTATTAGCTTAGCAGCAACTGAACTTATAGCATACGGCTTATAGCTTAAAGCTTGATTCAAAGATTCAAATGTTTCTTCCAGTCGTTTTGGGTGTAGACCTTCATGAAATACTCCTCATCGGTGAGGTGCTCTTTTTCGGCTTCCTGATGCGCGTCGTTCAGCACTTGTTCCATCAGTTCGGTGGCACCGGTGACGTCGAAGATTTTCTTCAGCTGATCCAGACTCTCTTTCGGAATCTTGCGTAATCCACCAGGGCCGTCTCCGTCGAGGTTGGAACCCATGCGGGCATGCAAATCATCCAGATTGTCGTTAATCCACTTGCCGACGGGGCCGTATTCCTTGTGCGTCTCGTAAGCAAAGGTGCGGGGATACACGCAATAACCGTAGTTCAAGATATTGGAGCACAAATCCTTAACCACGACATACTGCTGGCGGCCTTTCTCCGATTCCATGTAAAGCCCGCTTCGCATGGAGAGCTTGCGCAAGGCCATGATGACCAAGCCTGGGGCATTGGCACGTGGGCAGCGCGTCACGCACGACATGCACTCGCCGCAATACCAAATCGTGTCGCTGCTCAGAAGCTCCTCCAAATCAGCCTCGTTCTTGCGCGCCACGATGTTCACGATATTCTTCGGGTTGTATTTGTAGAACTCCGCAGCCGGACATACCGCCGTGCACACGCCGCAGTTCATGCAGGCTTTCATGCCCTCTTTTATCCTGTAATCCTTATATAATTCATCAACAAGATGACCTTTAAACCTGTGTTCCATAAAAATGGTAAATTGACATACAGTAAATATACTTACTATTGGCGTGCAAAAATACAACTTTTGATTTAATCCATACATTTTATGTGTATTTTAATCGTAACTTTGCGGCCCGAAAACAGACATGAACGAATTCAGCGAAGATAAAACCCTAGAAATCCTCGGTGCCCGGGAGAATAACCTGAAGAACATCGACCTTTCCATCCCGCGCAATGCCTTGGTGGTCGTCACCGGCATCAGCGGCAGCGGCAAGTCGTCGCTGGCCTTCGACACGATTTATGCCGAGGGGCAACGCCGCTACATGGAGAGTTTCTCGGCCTACGCGCGACAGTTCATCGGCAACATGGAACGGCCCGACGTCGACAAGATTACCGGCCTGAGTCCGGTGATTTCCATTGAGCAGAAAAGCGTGAACAAGAACCCGCGCTCCACCGTGGGCACCATCACCGAGATTTACGACTTCCTGCGCCTACTCTATGCCCGCATAGGTGAAGCTTATTCCTACAACACGGGTGAGAAGATGGTGCGCTACACCGAGGAGCAAATCACCGACTTGATTCTCAAGGAGTTTGATGGCAAACGCATCAACATCCTGGCTCCCGCCGTCCGTGGACGTAAAGGCCATTACCGCGAGCTGTTCGAGCATATCCGTCAGGCAGGATTTACAAGGGTTCGCGTCGACGGTGAAATGCGCGAAATCGAGTTCGGCATGATGGTGGACCGCTACAAGACCCACGACATCGAAATCGTCGTCGACCGCATCGAGGTGCACGAAGACGGTCTCAGCCGCATCAAGAAGTCGGTGCAGACCGCGTTCAGATATGGCAAAGGGTTACTGATGGTATTGAATAATGATACACCGCTCATAGATCCCATCTCCCCCACAACCCTCCGCAGGGATGACATGAGCGAGGCAACTCCCTCCTCAACTCTCAACTCTCAGCACTCCCCACTAAGATACTTCAGTAAACTATTGATGTGCCCCACCACCGGCCTCTCCTACGAAGACCCCGAACCCAACACCTTCTCGTTCAACTCGCCCTACGGTGCCTGTCCCAAGTGCAACGGCCTAGGCGAAATCGCCGTCGTCGACAAGGAAAAGCTCATCCCCAACCCGAATTTGAGCCTCCGCAAGGGCGGCCTCGCTCCGACAGGCGAATACAAGGCCGGCAGCTGGATTTTCAAGCAGCTGGAAGCCATCGGCCTGAAATACGGCTACACCCTCGACACACCGTTGAAAGACTTCACCGACGAAGCCCTCGACGTCATCCTTTACGGCACCAACGAGACCTTCGACGTGAAGCGCGAGACCCTCGGCATCACCTCGACCTACAAAATCAACTTCGAGGGCATCGTCAACTTCATCGAGGACCAAAACAACGAAGACGCGCCCGCCAGCATCGCCCGCTGGGCCAACTCGTTCATGAACCACGTCAGCTGTCCCGTCTGTGGCGGCACGAGACTCAAGAAAGAAGCGCAGTGGTTCCGCATCGACGGGAAAAACATCGCCGAAGTAGCCAACATGGACACCCTGAGCCTCGGCAAATGGATTGACGAACTGCCCGGCAAACTCACCGAACGCCAAAACGACATCGCCAAGGAAATCCTGCGCGAGATCCACAAGCGCGTGCATTTCCTCCTCGACATCGGCATCGACTACCTCAACATGAACCGTCCCGCAGCTTCTTTGTCGGGCGGCGAGGCGCAACGCATCCGCCTGGCCACGCAGATAGGCTCGCAACTGACGGGTGTCTTGTATATCTTGGACGAGCCCAGCATCGGCCTGCACCAACGCGACAACCAACGCCTCATCGAGTCGCTGAAGGAGCTGCGCGACATCGGCAACTCGGTCATCGTGGTGGAACACGACAAGGAGACCATGCTCAGCGCCGACTACCTCGTCGACATCGGCCCTGGCGCAGGACGCCACGGCGGCGAAGTCGTCTTTGCCGGCACCCCCGCCGAAATCAAAGACGGCCATTCCATCACCTGCGACTACCTCAACGGCACCCGACAAATCGAAGTGCCCAGGGCAAGACGCAAGCCTTTGGAAGGCAACATCTTGAAAATCAACGGCGCCAAGGGCCACAACCTGAAAAACGTGGATTTGGAGCTGCCCCTCGGCGTGATGGTCTGCGTGACGGGCGTCAGCGGCTCGGGCAAGTCCACCTTAATTAATGAGACCCTCTCCCCCATCCTCAGCCAAAAGTTTTACCGCTCGGTGAAGGAGCCGCTGCCTTACGACAGCATCGAAGGCTTGGAGCGCCTCGACAAGATCATCCAAATCGACCAGGCCCCCATCGGGCGCACGCCACGAAGCAACCCCGCCACCTACACCAAGGTGTTTGACGACATCCGCAAGCTCTACGGCGAGTTGCCCGAGTCGAAAATCAGGAACTACAAGGCGGGACGTTTCTCGTTCAACGTGAAAGGCGGCCGCTGCGAGGCCTGCAAGGGCGCCGGACTGCGCGTCATCGAGATGAACTTCCTGCCCGACGTGACGGTGCTGTGCGAGGAATGCCAAGGCAAACGCTACAACCGCGAGACCCTCGAGGTGCGCTACAAAGGCAAGTCGATCAACGACGTGCTCAACATGACCATCAACGAGGCGGTGGAGTTCTTTGAGAACATCCCGAGCATCATACAGAAAATCAGGACCTTGAAGGATGTCGGCCTCGGCTACCTCACCCTCGGCCAGGCCTCCACCACCATCAGCGGCGGCGAGGCTCAGCGTGTGAAATTAGCCACCGAGCTGGCCAAGCGCGACACGGGCAAGACGCTCTACGTGCTTGACGAGCCTACCACCGGCCTCCACTTCGAAGACATCAAGGTGCTGATGAACGTGCTGAACCAACTCGTCGACAAGGGCAACACCGTGCTCATCATCGAGCACAACCTCGACGTCATCAAGATGGCGGACTGGGTCATCGACATGGGTCCCGAGGGTGGCGACCGTGGCGGCCGCATCGTCTGCCAAGGCACGCCCGAACAGGTGGCGCAGTGCGCCGAAAGCTACACGGGACACTACCTAAAGGAGGAGCTTTAGCGACATTTCAGCAAAAAAATCCCCTTTTTTTTTCGAATTTTTCCAAAATTGAGGAGTTTTCTCCTCATTTTCTTCCGTTTTTTTCCCATATTTTTGCATTGATGAAAAGTGCGTTGGCTTCCGGGCTTCGCCGTCGCGCGGCCCGAAAACCCGCGTCCTGCTTCAAAAAATATGAAATTCAACTAAATAACATAGTAATAATTAAAAACTTAAAACGATGAAAAGAAAACAATTACTTACTGCACTGCTGCTGATGGCGCTGTTCGCGCCTTGGGCGGCGAACGCACAGGAAACCGCAAATGTGGTTTCAGGCGGAACGGGAACAAACCAGTATGTTCCCATGTATAACTATTACAACGACTATGGTCACAGAAGTGAGTACATCATCCCTGCTTCCTACTTCGCAACGGCTGGAATCAATGAGGGTGACCAACTTACATCCATGACCATTTATCGTAGTGCTACAGGCACGTGGACGGCAAAGAACCTTACCATTATCCTGACGAATACCACTACCTCTTACTACGATAATACCTCATTCTTGGGAAAAGAGGGCACTACGGTCTATTTTAGTAGTTCCTATCCTGGAGGCTCAGCTTCTTCTTACATTTTCCCATTCACTGAACCATTTGAATACACTGGAGGAAGCCTCGTAGTGCATATCTGGGCTGGAAATGGCGGCACATGCACTTCCAGTTCGAATTCTTCCACTTGGCTTGGTTATAACAATACGGAGAATTCTCAGGCACTTTATGCCTCTGGTAGCAATAGTGCCAACGCTTCAACAGGATCTCGTCTGTCTTTCCTCCCCAACACCACCTTCACCTACACTCCTGGCGAAGCACCTGCTTGCCCCAAGCCCACCAACCTCACGGTGAGCAACCTCACCAGCAACTCGGCCACTGTCTATTGGGAGAGTGACGGCAATTGGTTCCATTACCAATATAGGGAATCTGGCGAAGAAGAATGGATCGAACATGGAGGTAATGGTGGAACAGGAAGCACTTTTGCCTCTTTGACTGAAGTCCTCGAACCCAACACAACATACGAATTTCGCGTGCAAAACATTTGCAACCTTGACCCGTTGGAAGAGAGCGCGTATGCAACAACGCAATTCACTACGCCTTGCGGCACCATCACCACTTTCCCGTGGATTGAGAACTTCAACAGTCTCACAGCAGGCATTCCCTCTTGCTGGGACAACAGCGAGGGCACGACCACCACTGAGAGCTACAAGTGGAACTATTATGCATCTGGACATGAAGGTGCTGGATTGCGATTCGAATCATATTACAATTCCAGCGATCTTACCAATTTCCTGAAGACTCCTATCCTCAGCTTGCCTGCTGATCAGGAAATGCAGTTGACCTTTTGGTACATGAACCCTGCAGGCGGCGACTTCTCCGTATATATTTCGACTGACGGGGGAACGACCTATTCAACGGCTCTGGCCACTGGCCTTACAGGTGTGACATCATGGACCGAACATCCTGCCATCGATCTCTCCGATTATTCTGGACAAGAAGTAGTCATCGTGTTTAAAGGAACTTCGAACTGTGGATATGGCGATGCCTATATCTATTTGGATGATGTCACTGTGAAGAAAATCCCCACCTGTCTGCCGCCCACTGGCCTCACGGTGAGCTTCACCGAGACGGGTTACCGTTTCTCGTGGGATGCCGAAAGTGGCTACGAATTCTATTACACCGACGCCGCCGTTGTCAACACTCCTGTGTGGAGCGCCAGCTACACCACCGACAACTATATCGATTATCTTAACCACCAGTTAGGCTACAACGAGGATTGGACATTCTATCTGAGGAAAAAGTGCAGCGAAGACGACTATAGCGAGCCGGTTTCCATTACGTTCCACACGAAATGCGCTACCACCACTGCCTTGGGCTATACGGAAAACTTTGATGGATATACAGTTTCTTATGCCTCTTCTCCCTCAACCCGCATCCTGCCTGACTGCTGGAACGCCATCAACACATCGACGAGTAACATCTATTCGGTGTACCCCTTCATTCAATACTATGACAATGCACTTTCTGGTCACAATTGCTTGCATCTCCTTTCTTATTATTATGTTGGTGCATCTTCTTATGACCCGCAACCTCAGTATGCCATCCTGCCTGTGATGGACAACCTCGGCGGCGTGCAAGTCACATTACAGGCCAAAGGCTATAATGATGCCAGCACTTTCAAACTTGGTACGATGACCAACCCGAACGACGTCTCCACTTTCACGGCAATTTACGAACAAGAATTGACCACTTCCTACCAGAGATTTGTCTACAACATCCCTGCCAACACTACGGACAAATACCTCGTCTTCATGATTGACGCTGCCAATTGGGGAAGACCCTATAATGGCGTCTATATCGACGACATCGCTATCCCGACTTGTTCGGAACCCACTGGCCTCGAAATTGTAGACCTTACCGCCCATAGCGTTACCATCGCTTGGGATGCCGAAGGAGGCGACATGTTCCAAGAGGATTTCAACACATCGAGTTTTAATCCCAACGAGCCTCCCACCAGCTGGAGTCACACAGCTGATTATTACAACCTAGCCCATTGGGATGACTTGGAACCCGAGCACTTCTATGGCATTTGGGTCCGCAAATACTGTAGCGAGACCGACCAAAGCGCGCCTGTCTATATCACCTTCACCACGCCGGAAGCCTGCCCCGCACCTACGGGCCTGCAAGTGGTAGAGAACAGCATCACTTCCACGGGCGCCAGCTTCACCTGGGATGCCGAAGAGGGTGCCGCATTTGAATACTTCACCGTCTCGGATCCGTGGGATGGTTATGAACCTGCAGTAGACCAGTCTTGGACCGCTACCCCAAACAACACGGTGGGTTGGACGAACGCTTTCCCAGCCAACTCGGTCACGCGCTTCTACCTCCGCAAGAACTGCGGCGATGAGGGCTACAGCGATTACACCTACGTGGAGTTCCGCACGGCTTGCGGTCCCGTGTCATTGGCCAATGGCTATTCCGAGAATTTCGACGACAACACCTTTACCTCTGTTTCCACTAGCACTAGTGTCCCATCGGGCTATCCGAATGTCTCCCTGCCTTACTGCTGGCAATTCCTCAACCGCAGCGAATCCACCAGCACTTATCCGCAAGCGTTCCTTACGTCATCTTCGGATTATGCAGTCTCAGGCAACTGCCTGTTCTTCAAGTCGAGCAACACGACACCGCTTTATGCCATCCTGCCCGAGTTTGTGCAAGACATCTCAGAATACCAACTCACCTTCACTTACCGTAATGAAGGAACGGGCAATATCAATGGTAAACTGTATGTCGGCTACATGACCGATCCGAGCGATGCCAACACCTTTGTCCAAACGTTTGCCTGCGAACAGACCACCACAAAGACCACAAAGACGGCCTATTTCGCCAATGCTCCGCAAGGCAGCTTCATGGCGTTCAAGTACGAAGGTGGAACAAACAATAACTACTACCTTAGCATTGACGATGTGGTGGTGAGCAATGGACCTGCTTGCTTCCCCACGGGTACGCTGAGTTACGGCGAACTGTCGGCCCATACCGCCAAACTGAGCTGGGATTTGGTTGACCAAACGCAAAACGCATGGGTGGTGGAGTATTCGGAATCGAATCAATTCTTTGAGCCGGTTTATACCGTCAATGCCAGCACGCATGAGAACTTCGTGCTGACGGGCCTTGATGCCGAAACGACCTATTATGTCCG
>CADAPW010000051.1 GCA_902789915.1 uncultured Bacteroidia bacterium
GGTCTACCCAAAAACTATAACGCTCCGCTGACCGACTTCGACAATTGGCCACGCATGGTGCAACTCGCATGGCAAGTCCACGACGACCAAGGTCGCTTTGTGGAAAACCACAACTATATTATTATCCCTGAAGGCTTTGAAATACCCATCGATGCCAAGATGGTGCACCATATTTCCACCAAATACGCCACCGAACACGGCAAACCGCTCAATGAGGTGCTTGACATCTTCTTGCAGTCAGCCTCGAAGGTGACGCATTTGGTCGGCCATAACATCGACTTCGACCTTCATATTCTTGGTTGCGAGTTCCTGCGTAAGAAAGGGGAGAACCCATTGCCCCATTGGCAATGTGTGGACACTTGCACGGAGAAGACTGCCGAGTTTTGCCAGCTACCAGGCGGCAAAGGCGGTAAGTTCAAACTGCCACGCTTGGAGGAGTTTCATCAAATCCTTTTCGGGGAAAAGTTCGGTGATGCGCACAACGCCGCCGCAGATGTGGAAGCCACCGCTCGCGTGTTCCTTGAACTGGTGCGTCGCGGCATATTGGATGCCAATGATTTAGGCGTTGATGCCCAGTTTATTGCCGATTTCAAGGCTGCCAATCCTGATGTGATTCAGCCTGCTGGCATTACCTTTGAGCCTATTGTGGACGAGGAAGAAGTGGAGGAAGTGCCTGTAACAGGCGACTATTTACCTAAACACTTCACCCACCTACACGTCCACTCGCATTATTCCATGCTTGACGGCATGTCGAAGGTGCCTGACTTAGTGGCCAAATGCAAGAAAAACGGCATGTACAGCCTCGCTCTCACTGACCACGGCAATATGTTCGGCATCAAGGACTTCGCCGACACAGTGAACAAGGAGAACGGCAAGGTGAAGGATGCCATCAAGGAACAACAGGCCATTATCAGTAAGCCTGAGTCTACCGACGAAGAAAAGATTGCCGCTCAAGAGCAAATCGAAAAGCTGAACAAGCAGTTCTTCAAGCCGATTTATGGTATTGAGACCTATTGCGCGCCTGTCAGCATTGACAAACGCGATGGTCGTCAGGACCGTGGCTGGCACCTTATATTATTGGCTAAGAACAAGACAGGCTACCACAGCCTCTGCAAGTTGAGTTCCATAGCTTACACGGAAGGCTTTTATTATAATCCGCGTATCGACCACAGCCTTTTGGAAAAGTACCACGAAGGTTTGATTTGTACTTCGGCCTGCCTCGGCGGTGAAGTGCCGCAAAAAATCATGAACGCTGACTTCAAAGGTGCGGAGGAGTCTATCCAGTGGTTCAAGAATCTTTTTGGTGATGATTATTACCTTGAAATACAACGTCATAAGACCGATAAGCCAGGTGGCGACACTGAAGTCTACGAGCGTCAAAAAGAGGTGAACAAAATCCTTTTGGATTTGGCGAAGAAATACGACATCAAGGTCATTGCCACCAATGACGTGCATTTTGTGGAGGAAGAACATGGCGAGGCACACGACCGCCTCATTTGTCTCGGCACAGGCAAAGATTTGGACGATCCTTCAAGGATGCACTACACCAAGCAGGAATGGCTGAAGACACCCGAGGAGATGGGTCGCATCTTTTCCGACGTGCCCTTTGCCTTGGAGAATACACAGGAAATCGTTGACAAAGTCGAAACTTACAGCATTGACTCCGACCCGATTATGCCGAAATTTCCCATCCCAGAGAACTTTGGCACGGAGGAGGAATACCGCCAGAAATACACCGAAGAAGACCTCTTTAATGAATTCACCCGCGACGAGCATGGTAACGTCATCATGTCGCAAGAAGAGGCTGAGAAGAAAGTCAAGAAAATGGGTGGCTACGATAGGTTGTATCGTATCAAGCTCGAAGCTGACTATTTGGCCAAACTGACTTGGGACGGTGCCCATCAACGTTATGGCGAGAACCTTACTCAAGAACAGATTGAGCGTATCAATTTCGAGCTGCATGTGATGAAGACTATGGGCTTTCCGGGGTATTTCTTAATCGTGAGCGACTATATCAGGGCGGCTCGTGAAGAACTGGGCGTTTCGGTTGGCCCAGGCCGTGGCTCGGCGGCAGGCTCGGTGGTGGCATATTGTTTGAAAATCACCGATTTGGATCCTCTGAAATACGATTTGCTGTTCGAGCGTTTCCTTAATCCCGATCGTATCTCTTTGCCTGATATTGACGTGGACTTCGACGATGATGGCCGTGAGCGGGTTCTCAACTGGGTGACACAGAAATATGGCAAAGAAAAAGTGGCACATATCATCACTTACGGCACCATGGCGGCTAAGTCGGCCATACAAGACGTGGGGCGTGTGCAAAAGGTGCCGCTGTCAGAAGTTGCCAGAATCAAGAGCTTTATACCTGACCGCAACTTTGACGAAGCTGCCGTGAAAGCAGTTGAAGGTGAGGTGCCGAAGAAGATGCCCAAGGTCAACCTGAAGAACTGCTTCAAATATGTGCCAGAATTGAAGGAACTGCTTAATGGTACGGACAAGAATGTCTCTTCCATGCTGACCTATGCCGAAGAACTGGAGGATACGAACCGCCAAATCGGCATCCATGCCTGCGGTGTTATCATCGGTGCCGACGATTTGACCAACGTCGCACCTGTGTGTACTGTCAGGGATAAGGATACGAAAGAGGATGTTGTTGTGACACAATACGATGGCCATGTCATTGAAACAGTGGGTCTTATTAAGATGGACTTCCTCGGTTTGAAGACTTTGACCTTGATTAAGGATGCTTTGCAAAATATCAAGAAAACACGCGGCATCGAAATCGACATCGACCACATCCCGATTGACGACGAGGAGACATACAAACTCTATTCTGCTGGCAACACCATTGGCACGTTCCAGTTTGAATCGCCGGGTATGCAGAAATACCTTCGCGAGTTGCAGCCTTCGGTCATCGGTGACATCATTGCTATGAACGCCCTCTATCGTCCCGGCCCGATGGACAACATTCCCGACTTCATCCTGCGCAAACAAGGCAAGCAAGAAATCAAGTACGACTTTGACTGCATGGAGAAGTACCTGAAGGATACTTATGGCATTTGCGTGTACCAAGAGCAGGTGATGTTGCTCTCACGCGAGCTGGCCGACTTCACGAGAGGCGAGTCCGATACATTGCGTAAGGCTATGGGTAAGAAGCAGTTGGCTAAGATGGAGGAACTGTACGGCAAGTTCATGAAACAAGGTGTGGCCAAGCTGACCAAGACCGAGAACTTGCCAGAGGATGAGGTGAAGAAGCGCCTTGAGAAGATTTGGGAAGAGTGGAAGAAGTTCGCTTCGTATGCCTTCAACAAGTCGCATGCGGCCTGCTATTCCTGGGTGTCGTACCAGACGGCTTATCTGAAAGCGCATTATCCGGCCGAGTTTATGGCGGCGGTGCTCAACAACGAGTTGGGCGACATCAAGCAGGTGAACTTCATGACTGAGGAGTGCAAGCGTATGAAAATCAATGTGCTGGGACCCGATGTCAATGAGTCGGAATACAAGTTCTCCGTCAACGAGAAAGGTGAAATTCGTTATGGTATGGGGGTATGGGTGGCATTAAGAGTGTGGGCGAGGCTGCTGTGGCTGGTATCGTGGCCGAACGCGAGGCCAACGGCAAGTTCAAAGACTTTGGCGACTTCGTGATGCGTATCGCCGACAAAGGCCTCAACGTGAGGGCTTTGGAAAGCATGGGTATGGCGGGTTGTTTCGACAGCTTCAAGGGCTTCCATCGTGCTATGCTGTTCTTTGTTGCCCCCAACGATTCGGTGCCTTTCTCCGAACGCGCCATGCGCATGGTGGCTTCATACAATGAGAAAAAGAACTCGTCGCAGATGGACCTCTTCGGTTTCGGTGGCGACGAGGCGGCGGAAGAGACTTTCAGCATCCCTTTGCCCACCTGTGAGCCATGGTCGAAGATGAAGGAACTGGAGATGGAAAAGGAGGCCTTAGGCTTCTATATCTCGTCCCATCCGATGGAGGTCTACCATTTACCTTTGAAGTATTTCGCCAACTGCAATGTCGAGAGTCTGAAAAATGCTATGAATGACGTGGAGAAGAACTTGAGGCGAGCTGTTCATCTCGGAGGACAAATCACTCGTGCAGAGGAATTTACAGCAAAGAATGGCAATCCTTATGGACGCTTCACCATAGAGGATCAAAGTGGAGCTTTGCAGTTTGCGTTGTTTAAGGAGAACTATTTAAATTGCCGGAACCTGTTGACCGTCGGTTCCTTTGTCATGCTTTACGGCGTTTTGGACAAGCCGTTTCCGAGAGCTGGACAGGACCCGAATGCAGCCCCTGCAACGTTAGAGGTGCGTTTCAACGAGGTGCGGCTGTTGGATTCTCTTTTGGAAACCACGTCTAAGACGGTCTACTTCAGGCTGAACGTGGCTGAGATGGACAAGGAAGGTATGGAGGATTTTGTCAAGGTGATAAAGCAAAATCCTGGGAAACAGAGCTACAAAGTTCATGTGTTTGACCCGATTGGCAAGAAATCATGCAATATGACACCCGTGAAAGGGGCTATCAACGCGCAGGAGGTGTTGCCCTTGGTGGAGAAAATGTCTTTCGTGGAATTTGACTTGAGGTAATGAAAAATATTGCGAATTGAGAAAAATTTGCTATCTTTGCCAACTCAAAGAAAAATCGAAAACAGAATACTCATTAAACGTAATTAGACTATGGCAGTAATTCAAATGACTGACGACCGTTTCGAAGAAGTCGTCCTGAAATCGGAACTCCCTGTGATGGTGGATTTTGGCGCTACTTGGTGTGGCCCTTGCAAGAAGGTGGAACCCATCATCGAAGAACTCTCTGAAGAATATGAAGGCAAGATGATTGCCGTGAAATGCGATGTCGAGGAATGCCCTGGCACCGCCGCCAAATTCGGCATCATGAACATCCCCACCGTCATCTATTTCAAGGATGGCCAGCCTGTCGACAAGAACGTTGGCGCCGCCCCGAAGAAGATGTTCGTAGAGAAACTGGAGAAATTGTTTTGACGATGACCAGTGACTATGACTATGACCGCTTTTACCCTAAGTTGAAGCGGTCATTGTCATAAGTCATCGTCAACAATTAAACAATCAACAATTCAACAACCTTGGACTTTTCAATCGATAGGAACCGGCTCACGCAGTTCGGCAGCCTAGAGTTTTTGGCACGACAAATTGTGGAGGGATTCATTACGGGTTTGCACAAGAGTCCTTTCCATGGCTTTTCTGTTGAATTTGCCGAGCATCGCCTGTACAACACGGGCGAGCCTATCCGTCATATTGATTGGAAACTGTATGGCCGCACGGAAAAGCTCTTTGTGAAACGCTATGAAGAGGAGACCAACCTGCGCTGCCAACTGGTCATCGACCAAAGCTCAAGCATGTGCTTCCCTGTGAGGCAAAAGATCGACTTTGAGCACCCCAACAAACTTTTTTTCTCGGTCTATGCCGCAGCTTCGCTGATGGAACTGATGCGCCGCCAGCGCGATGCCGTGGGTTTAGACTTGTTTGACGAAAGCATCACTTTCCATGAACAAGCCAAATCGTCTGTTGTACATAACAAACTTATCTATAGCGAGTTGGAGAAACTTATCGACACCTACGACAAGGACAGACGCAAAACCACTTCCACGCCACAATGCCTACACCAAATCGCTGAGATGACACACCGCCGCAGCCTTGTGGTCATCTTTACCGATATGCTCGACGGCCTCGATGACTACCAACCGATGTTCGAGGCTTTAGAACACCTTAAATATAATAAGCATGAAGTCATCCTGTTCCATGTCTTCGATAGCAACCTGGAGCAGGACCTCGACTTTGAGAACCGCCCATACCGTTTTGTCGATTTGGAAACGGGCGACACCTTGAAACTCAATCCCGTTGAGGTACAGGAGGCCTACAAGAAAATCATGGCCGAGCGCAAGGAAGCCTTGCTGCGCCATTGTTACCAATACCAAATCGACTATGTGGAGGCCGACATTAACAAGGACTACAACCAGGTGTTGACGAGCTATTTGATTAAGCGGACAAAGTTACATTAAAAAGATGAAGAAGGCATAGATTCCAAGGGAATGACATGCCTTTTTCATCTTTTTTGTACCATTACCACAACAAAAAAGTCCGAGAGCAAAGCTCCCGGACTTTTTCTTTTCCCTGTTGGAAAAATTACCTAACAATTACTTTTATTGAAACCTTATTCAGGTTGTTTTGCAAGCTGATGATGTAGAGGCCCTTGGACAGGTTGTGGCTGATGCGCTGCGTGCTGCCCGCACTGATTTGCTTCTGCATCATGGACTGACCGAGCATGTTGTAGACGGTCATCGTGTAGTGGGCATCGTCGCCGTTTTCAATTACAAACTCGTGGTCGGTGTTCCAAACTTTCACGTTGGCTTCTTCGGCTTCTGCAACGTCATCGTAAGTCAAGTCAATGAAGATAGGCTCGTCAAGACCGTTGGTCGGGTTGACGGTGTTGGCATTGGGATACCAGAAACCGCCGTCTTCTGATGCGTATTCGCGCACTGGCATGAAGTCCATGCCTACAATCAAGATGTAGGGGAGGCCGTTCTCATTGATGTTGGGCAGGATACCGCCAAACCAGCCATCATTGCCAGCTACGAATTCCTTGTAGAAGTTGGCATATTGGTTGATGTTACCATAATCCACGCCAGTAGTTTCAATGCTTGTTGCATAGAAGGGGCGTAAGCCATCCACATCATACATCAAGGCGAAATTCATGGGAGCCTCGGCACTCTTTACATAGAAGGCTGAGCCGCTGTATTCGTCATTCTCGTTGCCGAAGTTGAGCACGGTGGCATAGTCTTCAGAGGTGAAGATGTGCTCGACCGTCGTACCATCGTTTCCGTCGTTGAGGCGGACACGCATGAAGACATGGTTACCAGGCGTAAAGCGGGCGTTGGCGGTGGACTCGTTCATGAACCAAACTAAGGCGCTGCCGTCCATGCCAGTGGTGAACTCACCATAGCCACCTTCTGTAGCAAGGCTAGGACTGGTGCTCCGGTAGAAGCCTTCAGGGTTGACATAGATGACATTGCCCGCACCGGCTGTCTCTTGACCGTCGTCTGAAACGACGAACTGGTTAGTGTAGCGGTAGGTGGTGTTGGGCTGGAGGTTGGTGAACCTTGTGGGGATGGCTACAGGAATACGGTTATTGTTGGAACCATTGTTGCCTTGGATGTAAAGCGGTATCATGGCATTCATTGCAGGTTCGTTCTCACTGTGGACGGCACCAGTCAAGTTGACCTCGATAGTGGCATTACCGCCTTCGTGAGAGATGGTGCCTTCATAGCTGCCAATCTCAAGGCCTTCGGCTAAACGGACATAGATGGTCACAGGTTGGTCTTCAAGTACACCGTCTGCAAAGGCGATTTCAAGGATGTCGGTGTATATTTCATCGTCCAATGAGATTTCAAAGCCTTCGCTAGCCGTCACCGTGACATTGCCTTCGCCGTCCAGGTTTTCTGCCGTCAAGGTGTAGGATTGCGACTCGGAAGGACCTTCGCTTTCCATGTAGTCGAGGCCATTAATATTATTAGGCGTAGCCGTCAAGTTCGGAGTCGGGACGGGAGGTTCACCACCTGAAACGAGCATGATGTCGTCGACTTCCCAGGCGGCAGCGGTGTTTTCGGTGCTGGTGTACTTGAAGGCGATGTAGCAGTTCGAGCCTTCGAAGCCTTCGAGGTTGATTTCTCCGGATTCGGTCCAATTCCAGCTGCCAGAGGAGAGTTCGCAAGTCAGCGGCTCCCAAGTGGCCGTGGTCGGGTCTTCACCGTCGTAGTCGTTGGAGAAGAGCACTTCAATCTCGGGGCCATTATAGTTACGTGCGGTGACGAAGGTCAGCACGGCATCGGGATAGGTGGTCAAGTCGAAGGCGGGCGAGATGAGCCAGTCTTCATTTTCTCCTTGGTTGTGGGCGTTCATATAGGCGTAGTGGTTGCCGTTGTGCTCGGCGATAGTCCAACTCGTGGTGTCGCCCAAAACGCTGACCTCGGTCCAGCCGTTCCAGTCGTCTTCCCAGTCTTGGTTGAAGATGATGGTGAGGCCTGCTTGAATGACATATTCGACGCTGACGACAGGGCTGTCGTTATAACCTTCCATTGTGGCGTAAGCCCAGATGGTCATGTCTTCTTCAACGGCGATGGGATCTTCATATTCAGTCCATGGACCTTCTTCGGATTCAAGGCTGTAGTATAGGGTTGCACCTTCGGTGTTGCAGGTGATGGTGACTTCCTGAGGCTCATAATAGGTTCCTCCTGCAGGGTTGAAGGTCGGGGTTGCCACGGTGGGCGTGCCGCCTTCACCTTGCATGAAGATGTCGAGGAAGAAGTTGTACTCGCCATTGGTCAGATTGGTAGTGGAATAAGCGCCACAAGTATAGGCATCGTTATTGAAACGAAGAGCGAAGGCGCGGGTGTCAGTGTCCACGTTGGTGATATTGAAACCGTTGTAGTCAGGAACGAGTGAAGCCTCATCGGAAACACCCGATTGAATGGCCCAAGCGGTCTTTTCACCGTTCATATTGAAGTTGGTGCTGTTGCCGTAGCCAATCACATCGCCATTGGCGTTGGTGAAGGTGAAGTTGTCTCCATCGATGTCGATGGTCCAGTAATAGCTGCTTTCGTCAGCCAGGATGTCGGCAGAAACGATTTCATTGTCGCCGTCCATCACGCTGGTGAACTCGGTTGTGGCAGGTTTGCCTCCCGACAAGGTGTTGGCGATGGCACGATAGTCATTGACGTTTTCGTTGAAACGGGCGGCGAGGATGACGCGGTTACCAGCAACAAGCTCGCCCACATTGCTGATGCGAACGTAGTCGCCACCAGGTACAGGAGCCTCTGTGACGCTGCCGCTGCAGCTCACCATCGTGTCGTCAACATCATCACAAGCAATAGTGATGTCTTCTTCGGCGTATTCTCCGACTTCAAGGTCGGCTTTCATACGGACATAGATGGTGGTCTCTTCAACATTGCCGTTGCTTGGCGTCAGGGTGATGGCGCTTTGGGCTTCAAAGTCGTCACCCGATGCCAGCGAGATTTCAAAGTCGGCGGCTTCGGTGATAGTGATGTCTGCACTCAGGTTAAGACCGCTAACAGTAAAGCTCTGTTCAGCTGACGGACCATTGCCTTCGATGTAAGTGAATCCAGTCAAGGCAAGCGGGGTGACCGTCACGACAGGGGCACTGGTTTGGCCGACCAGCAGGATGTCGTCGACTTCCCATGCGGCGGCGGTTTCTTCGGTGCAGGTGTACTTGAAGCCGATGTAGCATTCTGATCCGCTGTAACTGCTCAGGTCGATAGCACCCGATTCAACCCAGGTGTAGCTTCCTGTTGATAGCTCGCAGGTCAAAGCCGTCCATGTGGCTGTGGTTGGGTCTTCGCCGTCGTAGTCGTTGGAGAAGAACACTTCAAGGTCGTTGCCTGTAAAGTTCATTGCCGTGCGGAAGGTCAGCACTGGGTTGTCGTAGGCATCAAGGTTAAAGGCAGGGGAGATGCACCAGTCTTCGTTGGCACCATGGTTGTGACCATTGGCATTGGCGTAGTGGTTGCCTTGGAAGGAGGCAACAGTCCAGTTCATGTCGCCTTCCACATCGACAAAGGACCAGCCGTTCATTTCGCCTTCCCAGTCTTGGTTGAAGATGACAACCACACCGAGTTGGATGGTATAGGTGGCCTCGACGATGGCGCTATTGTCATAGCCTTCCTTCATGGCGATGGCCTTGATGGTAGTGGTCTCGCTGATGGTCAAAGGAGCGCCGTAAACGGGGCTTTCCTCGGTCGGGTCGCTGCCATCGAGTGTGTAGTGGATGGTGGCATCCTCAGTGGTGCAAGCGATGCTCACCGTTTGCTCCTCATAATAAGTGTCTGCGTCGGGGGTGAAGGTCGGCGTGGCCACCACAGGTGTGGGCGGCTCGATGCCTTCGGTCTTCACGAAGAGGTCGAGGTAGAAGTTGTAGTTGCCAGCTTGTGCACCAGCCATATTGGATTTTGCGTATGGGCCAAAGTTGTAGCTGTTGTTTAAAGCGAAAGCTCTTCCATCATTGTTCACATTAGTGATTACGAAGCCAGTGTAATTTGGCACCATCGTACCTTCTCCTGAAGTTTCATTTGTAATACTCCACTCGATGTTGTTACCGCCCGTGGCGAAATTGGTGCTGCTCGTGTAGCCAATCAACTCGCCATTGGCATTGGTGAAGGTGTAGCCATTGGCTGTCATACCTACAATCCAATAATAGTTGTTCTCTTCGTCCGTGATGGTGGCAGGTAAAACCTCATTGTCGCCTGAAATCTCAGAGGTAAACAACACACCCGTGGGCTTGCCTGAAGCGGTATTGCTCATGGCGTAGTAGTCGCTTGCGTTTTCGTCGAAGCGTGCGGCAACGACTACATAACTGCCTTCTACAAGGTCGCTTAAGTCGCTGATGCGGACATAACCGTCTTCAGTGGGAGGTGTGGGTGGGGTAGGAGGCGTAGGATCTTCACCGACAACAGTACCAGAAACACTGACAAATAATGTGTCAGCGCCTTCTGAAACGCCATAGATCTGTTCGGTGTAGGTGCCAGGTTCAAGATTCGCCTTCATGCGTACATAGACATTGATGCCTGAAAAATCGATTGGGCTAAAGATGGTTGTGGGATTCTCAGAAACGAATAGGTCGCCGCCCAAAGTGGACACCTCGAAGCTTTCGGAAGGATAAATCATGACCGGACCGCTAAGTGTACTTCCACTCAATTCAAAGCTGGTGATTTCGGAGGGGCCACCGTCAACATAGTCGTATGTCATGCCACTGAGGGAGGTCGGGGTGGCGCTAATGGTAGGACGATGTGCATATTGCACGTCGCCAGCGCTGAGAACACGAAGTTGAGGCGTATTATAGCAACCGAGGATGCCCACCACGGTCACGATGTCGCCCTCAACCAAACCTTCAACGGTGGGAATACGATAGATGTTGAGGCTGTTGCCATCTTGCATGATGGGCGTGTTGCCACTGGTGTTGATGGCACCGATGATGGCATCCTGAATTTTCAAACGCGTGGATTGCAAGAGGTTGTTCCCGGCAAAGTCATCATTGATTTCAGCAATGGTTTTTATCGCCAAGGGCAGTGGGTTGCCAGTGGAGATGATGGTGAATTCATTGTCGTTACCACCGTTGATGGCACTCAACTCGATGAGGCCGTTATATGTAGCACGTTTGCCGTATGCGCGTACCTTGTTGCTAATCGCCAAATCGGAAGGCACCGTATTAGTATTAAGGTAAAGGACGATGCCAGCGGTTTCGTCTTGAACATATACATTGCGACCATCGATGAAGGTGACCACACCTTCCACGCAGGCATATTCGTTGGCTTCAAGGGCATGGGCTTCGGCGATAGTGATAGGCTCTTGGATGGTGTAAGTGGCTGTAGCGATAGCGCTGTTGGCATAGCCTGAAGCAGCAGCCACAGCCTTGATGGTTGTGGTGGCGTTGACCTCAATGGGAGTGCTATAGACGGCACTGCTTTCTGTCGGGTCGGTGCCGTCAAGAGTGTAAAAAACGGTGGCATCAGCGGTCGTGGTGCTTATGGCGACAGTCTGCCCGACCAGGAATGTGCCCTCGGCGGGGGAGAAGGTCGGGGCTTCAGCTATGGGCTGTTCGCTAACGGTGCCGCTCAATGTAACGCTTTGGCTCAGCTCGCCACATGTGAGGCTTACAGTTCCCGTGTAGGAGCCAACGCTCAAACCGGCTTTCATCCTAACATAAAGTGTCTGGCTGACTGAGCCATCGGTAGGCGTAAGACTCAGCGTGTTGGAATAGGTGCCGTCGGCAGTTGTCGAGACTTCGAAATCTTCTGTAGCGGTGACGGTGACATTCTCTTGTAGGTCGCTACCCGTCACAGCGATGTTTTGGGCTTCCGAAGGACCCGCTTGGAAGGTGTATTGGAAGCCGTTGAGTTCAGTAGGAGCGACGGTTAAGGTAGGCTGGATAATCACATTCGCTTCAACGCTGCCAATCATGGTATTATAGTATTGGCTGGAAGAGATGCCGACAAAATATCCTTTCACTATGACTTCTTGTCCATCCAATGAAGTGAAGTCCGTGTCGATAGGGTAGGAAATGCTTCCTTGAGCTGTTGTGGCACCTTCAATATTTGTAATATTGTAGTGAGTGCCATTCACGGAAAGCGTTCCGACATATTGGACATAATTCGAGAGTTGTGTCGGCGTGGCAGAGGCCACTCTGGTGTCCATCTCAGCACCAGTGATAACGGTGGGTTCTTCCTCCACATAGCTGGAGGTGGTGGCTGTCGTGACAACTGTTGTGTTGTTGAATTCAAACACACCACCATAGGTGACAACCGAACCCGACAATCTCACCATGTCACCAATGGCATAACTGGACTGGGAATAACTTTGGTTGTAATAATAGACATAACCCGTACCGTCGCCCACGATGAAGCCTCTTGTGTTCTTGGCCACGATGGTGCCTTGCACGACGTATGTGCCATTTTCAGTGATGTCTGAGATGTTGTTCACTATATCAGGGTTACCTTCTTGCGTCACAGTAACGTTTTTAGTGACAGCTTGGTCGGTATTGTAAGTATATGTCAACGTGACGGAAGCGGTGCGTTCTGCTGCCGTGGGGTTGACGGAACATGTGAAAGGTACCGTTGTGCCGACTGTTCCAAGGATGAGCCAGTCGGATGATGTGGTGGCCGACAGTTCACCCCCTGTAACAGGATTATTGATGGTGTATTCTATTTCACCACTTGGGGCATCGTAATTGATTTCAACATCATCCGCTGTGATATAGGGAGTCGTGCTGGATCCACCGACTCTCTTGTAAAATGCAAACGTCTGATTCTGGATGTTGGCGTTTATGCTGGTATAACATCTCCAGTCTTGGTTGTTATAAATGCCGATATAACGGGAAGTAGCCTGATTAAACAAATATCCAGATTCTACTGAAAAAAGGCTGTTGGTGTTGGTTCCCACCTTGACACCATTATTCGTGTTGGTGCAATACAACCAAGTATCAGTGGAACCATTTGGATAGAACGTGTAACCATCGGTAGCGTTGCCGCTAATGGTCCATTGGATGTTGTCGGCAATGGTACCAGTCAATGTGTTACCACTGACAGTAACAGCAACAACGGTAGGAGCGCTAGTTCCATTGTCGTTTTTCATTGCATAGTCGGAACCGTTGTTGCCAACGATGACAAACACATCAGAAGTGGTAAGTTCCGATAATGGAGTACTCTCCCATGTGTAAGTCTGCGCCTTAAGGCTTAACCCTGTCAACAGCAATAGCGCCGTCAACATAAAAGTAATAGTGCGTTTCATTTGATGAAAGTTAATTATTTGATACTTAATGATTTAATTCGATGTAGTTCGAATGGAAATAGAAATTCAAAAGTAATAAAAAGGCTTTGAGGGAAAGCGTTGAAAGTCAATTAGTTTTCAACAGTGTTTTCAACAATGACTGTTGATAACTAAGGCAAGAAAAACATCATTTCACGTCGACAATGCCGTTCCTGTCGCAACGCACCACCACACGCTTGTATTCGGTCTTGCCTTCATAAACGCATTGCATGACGAAAGTGAGGCGGTAGATTTTCTTGCCTTCGATGGGCTTATATTGGTCGTCCTCCCAAGTTCCGGAGAGCGGGAAACTCGGGTTGTCCATCTTTCGGGTGTACTCTGTAATGTTGTAGCGAAGAATGTCGTTGATGCCTTTCATCGGGAATGGGCTGGCTTTGGCTAATTCATGGGGCCAAAGTTGTACCTTTTTGCGGAAAAGCAATACTTTCTCGTCTTTTCCGCTGACTTCGGCGAAAAGAGGGTTGCGGTTGCGAAGTTCCATCACCTCGGGTAAGATGGTGTCGCTGTCGACGAAGTCGACGCTGTCCTTGCTCCAACCGATATACCGTCCCTTGATGCGAAAGTCAGTACGGGTGTCGAACACCTTATTGCTTACACGTCGCGCAAAGATAAGTCGTAGCCAGTCTTTCAGTCTGTCCTTGAACATATAGCTGATAACCAATGCAATAAGGAAGGGTAGGGTGAAGTTACCGTATCTCTGTTGGAAGAAGAACGACGACAAGGTGGCTACTACCATGGCGGCACCGGCGGCCAAGCTATACAAAATCTGCTCGACAAGGAAAGTGTTTTTACGTTTTGTGGCGTTGAGGTAGAGGTCGCTTTCACTGAATTTTTTGAGAAGGCTGGCACGGAAAACGAAGTCTTCGTTGCCGTGGATGTCGTCGGCTTTTACGCTGAGGTAGCCTTGCTGCTCGCGGTAAGTGTGCTCAGCGAGGAGTACCTCTTTGAAATCTGCTTCAAGTTCAGGATAATCCTCGGGATGGTCGAGGCGGATGGCATCACGAAGACGATAGGTGTATTTTTCCAAGACGTTGCTCAAGAACTCGTCTCCGTAAGCGAATACCTGCTTTGTCCTCTCGCCGACTTTTTCGCTATTTAGTTTGCTGAGTAGGCTGCGGAAACGATTCACAATTTTGCTACTGTCCTCAAGGAATTGTAAGCAGGATTTCCTCCTTTCAGTGGCATCGGGTTGTTGTGACACAGCAGTACATTCATCCCGGAAAGCGCTTTTTGCGATGGCGCAATACATCTTGATGGAATGGAAAAGGTCTTGCGTTTCGTCAGGTTCGCCAAGGATTTCGTTGAAGCTCGAAACTAGCGACTGGTTGGGAAGCAATTGCTCGTCGTTGGCCAGTTCATGAAGGCTATATGAGGGCGTGATGAGGCGCACGACAGACTTCAGGTCGCGGTAGAAATCGTCTTTGCTGTATTTCGCAGCATTGATGTCGAGGCTATTGGGCACAAAAATCCATGTGTTCATCACGAAGTCGCTGTATTTCATCGGCTTGATGGCGGCACTTGTGTTGAACCCCACCTTGAATTCGATGGTGAACTTGTCGTGGATTTTTGTGGTCAGTTCAATCATTTTTCTGCGTTCCTATATTGCTCGTCAAGGTTGAAACCTTCGGGGTGTTTGGCTTTGATGT
>CADAPW010000052.1 GCA_902789915.1 uncultured Bacteroidia bacterium
CTTGCTGGTGTTCACAGGCTGCGTGATGCTGGCCATGAATTTCAGCTCTTCGTTTTGTTTGTCTTTCTTGCACGAGGTGAAGGCAAGGGCGACAAGGGCGCACAGGCCCAGAATTCTTACTACTTTCTTCATTTTTTCTCTTTTAGTTTCTAGTGAAAATTCCGTTAATTACCACTGACCATTGTCTTCAGTGAATTGAAGGCCATTGCCGTTGATGCTGGCATCAGGAATGACAGGGCCTGAACTCATCAAGACTGTCATCTCGTTGTCAAGCAGGATGACTTCTGCTTTGGGTGTCTCATAGACACGTTTTAATGCGTTGATTTTCATTTGTTTGAATTGTTAATAAATGATTAAATTGTGATATAAATTTGTTTCTATTTCGTTCAAATTGTTGGCAACAATCCATGCGTTGAATTTTGCATGAATACTCTTCAAAAGTAGAGGATGCAAAATTACAACTATTATTAATAATGGCAAGGGGTTTTGTGTGGAAAATATATAAATATATTTGTTGCTAATATTACCGTTTTATTGTGGTAAATATTGCTACAAAATTATTTATTTATCCGTCTCTTGGGTGCCCTTTTCAGGTTGTTTTTTCCTGTTTCCGGACGGCTGTCTGTGCTTTTGGCGATTTTTGACCTCGAATGTGAGCGCATTTGAGCAGTCGTGGAGAAAATCGTAGTTCAACAACTCGGAGATTCTCATGAGCAGCACCAGATCTATCGTCTCGTGTTTCAGCATCTTGTAGACGTTAGACCTGTCATAGTGGATGGCATTGGCGAACCAGGTCATGGTGCGTCCTTGCGCCTTCAATTGCGCTTGTATCATATTGCCAATGTGAAAGTCAGCGTCCATGTTCCTTTATTTGTTTGTGTCGTCGGTAGTCACGGGTTGTGGGGCCTCCTCAACCGTTTCCACGGTGAGCTTTCCGTCTTTCAGCTTGATTTTCTTCTTCACACGGATGGGGGCGATGATCAAGACCAAAAGCACTTCAAGGGCGTATTTCACCAAAGGCACCAATCCCGTGGTGAAAAACTGGAAAGCGATAAGCAATACGGAGAAGCTCACAAATAGGGCTTTCCCATACACTTTTTTCCTGAATATCTGTATGAGGCTGAAAACCAACACGACAGACATGGCAAGCTGGGCGATTTGTATCAACAATTCTTGCGTGCCTTCGCCGGTATCGCCTTCGTTAAAGTAATAGGAATCGATGAAATAGCGGCTGTAGACCAAGGTAAACACCTCATAGATGAGCAGCAGGCCATAGTAGGTGATGGCAAAACTGGCCGCCAGCTTCATCGCCGTGGTGAGTTTCGGCTTCAGGTCGAATATCTTGCTCTCAGGCTGTTCCATGGTCATTCGAGTTCTTGGGGCGGTTCGGGCATCTCCATGCGCTTGAAATATAAACGGTAGATCAGGATGAAGATGACGGTCAGCAACAGGTCGGAGACGAAAGGCGAGGGCTTCTGCAGGGGATAGAGGAACACCGAGGCGTTGATCAACATGCAGATTTGGGCGATGGCATAGATGTGGAGACCGCGCTTGTCGCCCTTGAACATCCTTATGACTCCCACCATCGAGGCGATGAACAACACCATTAAAATGAGGTAATAGTTGGGGTTGATTTGGGAGAGCAGGGTCGCACCGTCGGTCATCATCTTGGCCATCTCTTCGTTCATCCCTGAAAACGGTGCTATCATCTCTTCAAACTGTCCGTTTTCGAGCATGGTCGACAGCCTGGGGATGAAGAAATACGAGACCAGGGAACTGAGGATGTTCCAGCAGGCGTTGAGGAATGACAATACCAAGAGGATGGTGATCCCTGTAGGACGTTTTATGGGTTGGGTGTTTTCCATATTGTTGTGTTGGTAGAGACGCGATTAATCGCGTCTCTACTACGTTAATCCCTTATTTGTTTTTCAAAATGTCAAAATCCAACGGGTAATTCTTGACGAAATCGACCGATTTGGCGATCTCGGTGTACATCACTTTATCGATGCGGACGAATTCCACCTCCTTGCGGTAGGCGGCGACGAACTTTTCGATGACGGGTGACGACTTCAGCGGGCGACGGAACTCAAGGGCCTGTGTGGCGTTGAACAGCTCGATGGCCAACACGCGCTCCAGGTTTTCAGCCACGTGCAAGGCCTTCGTGGCGGCGTTGGCGCCCATGCTGACGTGGTCTTCCTGACCCTGCGACGATTCGATGCTGTCGACCGAAGCAGGCGTGCAGAGCTGCTTGCTCTGGCTGACGATGCTGGCGGCGGCATATTGCGGGATCATGAAGCCACTGTTGAGGCCAGGCTCGGCGACGAGGAAGGACGGCAGACCACGCTTGCCACCAATCAATTGATAGATACGGCGCTCGCTGATGTTGCCCAACTCGGCCATGGCGATGGCCAAGAAGTCCAAGGTGATGGCGAGAGGCTGGCCATGGAAGTTGCCGGCGCTGATGACCAGGTCCTCGTCGGGGAAGATGGTCGGGTTGTCGGTGACGGCGTTGATTTCCTCGCTGAACACAGAGGCCACATAATCAATGGCATCCTTCGAGGCGCCATGCACCTGCGGCATGCAACGGAAGGAGTAGGGGTCTTGGACGTGTTTCTTCTCCCTGACGATCAGCTCGCTGCCCTTGGTGAACTCACGCACGCGCTTGGCAGTGACGATTTGTCCGTTGTGGTGACGGATTTGGTGCACCTGGTCGAAGAAAGGCTCGATGCGGCCGTCGAAGGCTTCCAACGACACCGTGCCGATGAGGTCGGCGAGGTAGCTGAGACGGAAGGCCTTCAGCAGAACGTATGTGCCGTAGCTGCTCATGAACTGTGTGCCGTTGAGCAGGGCCAAGCCTTCTTTCGACTGCAGGGTGATGGGTTCCCATTTGAACTTTTTGAGGATTTTCTCGGCAGGGTAAATCTTGCCTTCGAAATGCACCTCGCCCAGACCGAGCAGAGGCAGCATGAGGTTGGCCAAGGGTGCCAGGTCGCCGGAGGCGCCGAGTGAGCCTTGGTTGTAGACCACGGGCAGCACATCGTTGTTGAAGAAGTCGATGAGGCGTTGCACGGTCACCACTTGCACGCCGCTGTTGCCGTAGCTGAGACTCTGCACCTTCAAGAGGAGCATGAGGCGGATGATTTCCTCGGGCACCATCTCGCCCGTGCCGCAGGCGTGCGACATGACGAGGTTTTTCTGCAGGGTGCTCAGGTCTTCCTTCGAGATGCTATGGTCGCAGAGCGAGCCGAAGCCGGTGGTGACGCCGTAGATGGGCTTCTCGGGGTTCTCCATCTTCTTGTCGAGGTAGTCGCGACATTTTTGGATGCGCTTGATGGCGTCGGCGCTGAGTTCCAGCTTGTAGCCCTTGGTGAGTATTTCGTTTACCTGTTTGAAGGTCAGTTCCTTCGATGAGATTTTGTGGGTTTTCATATTATTTGATATTTAAAATTCAAGATTTAAGATTCAATATCGTTTCCACCAATTTGTTGGCTTCCACGGTTTCCTGTGTGCCTTCCTTCATGAACTTCACGGTGAATTTCTGCTCGGCCACCTCTTGTTCACCGGCGATGACGACAATCGGGATGGCGCGTTGGTTGGCATATTTCATTTGTTTCTGGATCTTGGCGGCATCGGGATAGATTTCCGCGTTGATGCCGTGCTTGCGCACCTGGTTGAGGTATTTCAGGCAGTATTTCTCTTCGTTCTTGCCGAAGTTGAGGAAGAGCACCTTGGTGCTTTCCGACATGGTTTCGGGGAAGAGGTTGAGGCCTTCGAGGACGTCGTAGATGCGGTCGGCGCCGAAGCTGATGCCCACGCCGCTGACGTTGGGCAGGCCGAAGATGCCTGTGAGGTTGTCGTAGCGACCGCCGCCCGAGATGCTGCCCATCGGGAAGTCGTTGGCTTTCACCTCGAAGATGGCGCCGGTGTAGTAGTTCAAGCCACGGGCCAAGGTGAGGTCGAGTTCGGTGCCGATGTTCAGCTCCATGTCGTCGATGTAGTCGAACAAGGTCTCCAGCTCCTCGATGCCTTTGTGACCGACTTCGTTGTCGAGCAAAGGCTTCAGTTGCGCCAACTTCTCGCGGGTGTCGCCTTTCATGAAGAGGATAGGCTGCAACTTGTCGATGGCGGCCTGCTCCAACCCCTTCTCGGCGAGTTCCGCGTTGACGGCGTCGATACCGATTTTGTCGAGTTTGTCGATGGCCACGGTGATGTCGACAAGGGCATCCGACTTGCCAATGTATTCAGCGATACCCGCCAGCACCTTGCGGTTGTTGATTTTCAGCGTCACGTTGATTTTCAAGGCACCGAAGACTTCGTCCACGATTTGCACCAGCTCGGCCTCATTCAGCAAGGAGTCGCTGCCGATGATGTCGACGTCGCATTGGTAGAACTCGCGGTAGCGGCCTTTCTGCGGACGGTCGGCGCGCCAAACGGGCTGGATCTGGTAACGCTTGAAGGGGAAGGCGATTTGGTCGCGATACATGGTGACGAAACGTGCAAAAGGCACGGTCAGGTCGTAGCGCAGGCCTTTCTCCGTGATTTTGCTGGCGAGTTTCAAGGATTCAAGCGGTTCGCCGTTTTGTTCCACACCGCTCATGAAGTCGCCCGAGTTGAGCACACGGAAGAGGAGCTTGTCGCCCTCGTCGCCGTATTTGCCCAAGAGGGTGCTGAGGTTTTCCATCGAAGGGGTCTCAATGGGTTGGAAGCCAAAGCGTTTGAACACGCCTTTGATGGTGTCGAAGATATAATTGCGGCGCACCATGACCTCCGGCAGGAAGTCGCGGGTGCCTTTGGGAATACTTGGTTTTTGTGCCATTTTTGAAATTTTTTGCAAAAATACAACTTTTTTGTGTCGCCGTGCATAGATTCGCTTCGCCTTTTGTAGGCATGTCATACCGAACCTGAAAGGTGAGCGTATCTATGCCTACAAAAGGCTCGGAATGACATGCACGGCTGATGGTTATTTCAGCTCAAACTCCTCGCCTTGCTCAGGGATGAAGATGTTGTCCCAGCCTTCCTTGCGCAGCTGACGCTTGTAGAACTGTTGCGCCTCGGGGTCGCCGTGCACGATGAAAGTCTTCTTCACCTTGCTCGGGTCTTGGCAGCTGAGGTAGTTGATCATCTCCTTGTAGTCGCCGTGGCCGCTGAAGGCGTCGATTTCGTAAATATCGGCGTTGACGCTGTGTTCCATGCCGAAGATGGAGACGGTCAGCGGCTTGGGGTCGGCCAGCAGCTTGGCACCTAAGGTGGTGGGGGCGCAGTAGCCGATGGCAAGGATGCTGTTGTTGGGGCTCTCGATGCTGTTCGCGATGTGGTGTTTCACGCGACCAGCCTCCATCATGCCTGAGGCCGAGATGATGATGCAAGGCTCTTTGCGGGCGTTCAACGCTTTCGACTGGTTGACGTCGCGGATGAAGGTCAGGCTGTTGAAGCCGAAGGGGTCGGGGTCGTATTCGATGACATCCTTCACGTCGTCGTTGAAGAGTTCGACGTACATGCGGAAGATCTCGGTGGCGTTGACGGCCAAGGGACTGTCGACGAAGATCGGGATTTTCTCGGGCAGTTTGCCTTGGTTGTAGAAGTTGTTCAGCAGGTACACGATCTCTTGCGTGCGGCTCACGGCGAACGACGGGATGATGAGTTTGCCGCGTTTCTCCACGCAGGTGCCGTAGATTATTTCCAGCAGCTGCTGCTCGGCGTTGGCACGGTCGCTGTGGAGGCGGTTGCCGTAGGTGGCCTCGGTGATGAGGTAGTCGCAGTGCGGGAACGGCTCGGGCGAGCGCAGCAGGTAGTTGTGCTCACGCCCGATGTCGCCGGTGTAACCGATGCGGGTCATCTTGCCGCCCTCGTCGATTTCGAGGATGGCACAGCCGCTGCCGAGCAGGTGGCCCGTGTTGTTAAACTTCACCTTAATATTATTGTCGAGGTAGAGGTAGCGGTTGTAGCTCACGGTGACGAAGGTGTCCATACAAGCACGCGCGTCTTTTTCCGTGTAGATAGGCTCCAACGCAGGTAGGCCTTGTTTACGGCGTTTCTTGTTGAACCACTCCATATCGTTCTCTTGGATGAAGCCCGTGTCGGGGAGCATGATGCTGCACAGGTCCTTGGTGGCCGGGGTGCAGACCACTTCGCCACGGAAGCCTAACTTGTAGAAGTAGGGGATGAGGCCGCTGTGGTCGATGTGGGCGTGGGTGAGGATGATATAGTCGATTTCCTTGGGGTCGACCATGATGTTGCGGTTGGCGGCGTCGGTTTCGAGGCCCTTGCCTTGGAACATACCGCAGTCCAACAGGATTTTCTTGCCATGGTCGGTAGTGATGAGGTGCTTGCTGCCCGTCACTTCCTGGGCGGCACCGATGAATTTGATTTTCATAGTTCCAAAATTTGACCCCAAAATTAGAAAAAAAAAGTGAGGTGGCAAGTTTTTGCCACCTCACTTTGCATATTTTGTAAGTAAACTTTAAGACCTGCTTTATATATTACTTTGAGTCGATTTTATCAATGAATTCTGTGGGGCTAAATACAGTAATAGTGCTGGCTATGAAATCTTTCTTGTTGCGAGTTACGATGCAGTCCGCCTGCTCATCAACGGCCACACGGTGTTGGGTGGCATCTTCGTAGTCTTTCCAACCGCTACTGAGCATGTCAACCACATTCTGTCCGCTCAAGTCAGCCACATCAACGAAATCAGTTATTAGGCGTAGTTTGGCATATACTTCTTCCATCGGATATTTGTATTTTCGTCCCAGATAGATGGTGTTGACAAAAGACAGGGCAGAGATTACGAGTTGCGCTTCGCCTGCATAGCCCAAAGCAAAGACGCGTTGAGCATCGGGCAGAAACTCTTGGCGAGCAAGCACCAAATCCACTAATATGTTAGTGTCAATGTAGGCTCTCATCATTTGTCGTATTTCTCGTTGACAAGGGCTTCTATGCCGCTTTCGTCAGTTGGAACAGGCTTGCCGCCTTGAACGGATAGGTTCTTGACAAAAAGCATGGCTGCTTCACGCTTGCCTTGGATTGTGGTGGCTCTGCGAGCTAAACGAGCATGGCGGCGCAGTCGCTTTACATAGAGGGACACACTTTCCAGCATCTCGGCGCTCATTTGGTCGAGTTCCGACACGATGGATGATTTGAGTTCTATGGTGGTCATAACTGATGTGATGATTAATTGACTGCAAAGATAGGCATAATTCTCCAATTTAAGGCTAAAAACACAAAAATCCCGCCATCACTGACGGGATTTCTTAAAATGTTGCGTTTTGTTTATTCCACCACAATCTTCTTGACGGCATGACCACCGTTGGCCTCGATGTGCATCATATAGATGCCCTTGGCCATCTGTGAGAGGTCGATGATGGCTTGCCCACCTTCATGGTCGGCGTTGTAGACCGTCTGTCCGTAGGTGTTCACGATGCGGATGTGGCTTAAGCCTTCACTCTCAACGGTGACATTGTCCTTCGTGGGGTTGGGATAGACCATGACTTGAAGGTTGTTCTCGAAGAGGCCTTCGGTGTGCGTGAAGTGGGCCGTTAGGTAGCGGTTGCTGGTGATGATGAAGGTGTAGGTCATCTCTTCCGAAACCACTTCGCTGTTTTCGGTCCAATTTTCGAAAGCCCAGTCTTCGTTGCGGTTGAGGGTTAGGGTGACTTCGTCGCCATACCTATAGGTGCCGGCTCCAATGACTTCTGCAGCTTCTTGAGGATCCACCGTGACCTTGACTTCGAAGGTCTGCATCTCGAAGATGGCCGTCAAGGAACGGCTCCCCGTCACGGTGAAGCTGTAGTTGGCTTCGGTCGAAACCACAATGTCGCCCTCAACCCAACTGATGAAATCGTATCCTTCGTTGGCCGTGGCCGTCACGGTAACGTTGTCTCCGTAGAGGTAGGAGCCTCCTCCTGTGGCAATTCCGCCTTCAACAGGATAAGCCGACACAAAGATAGCGCAGCTTTGCAGTTGGAATTGTGCCACGAATGTCGCCGATTCGGTGACGCTGAAGGTGTAGGTGGCGTTGGTGCTGACCTGTTGTCCGTTCTTGGTCCAGCGGACGAAGTTGTAGCCCGTGGCAGGCGTGGCTGTCAAAGTGCAGGACTGGCCTTGCTGGTAGGTGCCGCCACCTGTGACAGTGCCGCCTTCTGTCGGGTTAGCCGACACATTGATGGTGTAGGTCGGGGGGACGTATGTAAAGTTGGCCACAAGGTTGCGGTTGGCGTTCACCGTGAAGGTGTAGCTGGCATTGGTGGAGACCACGCTGCCGTTCTCTGTCCAGTTGGTGAAGTTGTAGTTGGCAGCAGGTGTGGCATTCACGGTGCAGCTTTGGCCGTAGTTGAAGGTGCCGCCCCCCGTGACGTTACCACCGATGGCCGGTTGTGCCGCCACATTGACGGTGTAGGTGTTGGCGGTGAAGTGAGCCACCAAGTTACGGTTGGCAGTGACTTCAAAGGTGTAGCTGGCGTTAGTCGACACCACCGTGCTGCCTTCCGTCCAGTTGGTGAAGGTGTAGCCAGTGGCAGGGGTAGCAGTCACAGTGCAGCTTTGGCCTTCCTGGTAGCTGCCGCCACCCGTGACAGTGCCACCAATGGTCGGTTGTGCCGACACGTTGATGGTGTAGTTCTGCGGGACGTATGTGAAGTTGGCCACCAAGTTACGGTTGTCAGTGACTTCAAAGGTGTAGCTGGCGTTGGTGGAGACCACATTGCCGTTCTCGGTCCAGTTGGTGAAGGTGTAGTTGGCGTTAGGTGTGGCGCTTACGGTACAGCTTTGTCCTTCCTCAAATGTGCCGCCGCCCGTGACGGTGCCACCCGCAGTCGGGTTGGCCGACACGCTGATGGTGTAGGTCGGGGGAATGTAGGTGAAGTTGGCGACAAGGTTGCGGTTGGCCGTGACGTTGAAGGTGTAGCTGGCGTTGGTCGACACCACATTGCCGTTCTCGGTCCAGTTGGTGAAGGTATAGTTGGCGTTAGGTGTGGCACTCACGGTGCAGCTTTGTCCTTCCTCAAATGTGCCGCCGCCACTAACAGTGCCGCCCTCTTCAGGCTCGGCACTGACGTTGACAGTATATTCAGTGACGCCGCCGCTGACGATGTCGATGGTGGCGATGTAGGTGATCATGTTGTAGCCAAACACGGTCAAGGTGGCGGTGCCAGTGGTTCCGGGAGCGGTGAAGGTGATGTTGGCGGTACCATTATTAATGGTGGCTGACCCCATAATCTCGTTGTTGCGCGTCAGGGTGGCCAAGGCACCTTCGCCGTTGGTGGCGTTCACGGTGAAGCTCGTGGCCGTGGTAGGCATCGACGGAGCGTGGGTGACACCCATGTCTTCGGGAACGGCGTTGCGCAGCGTCAGGGTCGGGTCACCGTAGAGGATCCAGCAGTTGTAGGTACCCTTGTTGGCGTTATTGTTGGCACCGAGGTCGAGGACGGCCATGTTGCCGTCGATGGAAACGCCACCCATGGTGCGCCTAATATGGTTGCTATAGGATTCAACGAGGATGTCGATCATCTCGTCCTGTCCGTACATGGGCGGTACCCAGGGCTGAGAGATGTAGGAAAACATGCCGCCGATGGCACCCGTGGGATTGCCATTGCTGTTGTTGGTGGCACGCATCCAAGCCTCAGCAAAACAGCCATTGCTACCATAGTCGTATTTGCCGTTAAGGCAGGCCACGGAAATTATATAAGGTAGCTTGTAGTCATTGGTCAAGGCATTGACATGGGAGTTGCTGTAGCTGAACACGCCCCAACTGGTTTCGGAGCCGTGGTTGCAGTAGTTGATGATGCTGACACCGCTGTTGATGTGCTGGCTGACGGCGTTGGCATTGGAAGCCGTGGTGCCGCTTACATTTTGGTAGTCACGATAGACATTGGTGTAGTTGTAATCGAGCAGGTCGTTTCTGATATTGTCGATATGCTGATAATCGTCTTCGTTGAAATGGCCACCGGTTCCGGCAGTAGTGGAGACGCCTTGTCCCACAGGAAGCCATGTGGCGGTAGCATTTAAGTCTCTTTCGTAGTTGATGACCTTGTTGACGTGGTTGGTGACTTGGGCTGCCGTTTCGCAGCAGAAACGTCCCACGAGCAGTTCGTTGTAGGAGTCATTACCGGCGGTTTGTCCATAGGGCAAGTCACCGTAACCGGAATACCCGCTATAACCTGAACCTGCTGAGACATATACGCCAGGAATCTGGGCAACGTCACCAACGAGCAACACATCAGTCAGGGCCGGGTGCTGGTTGTAATAGGTCTGGATGTAACTCTGGATGGCAGATGCACTGGTGCCAGCGGTACTCGTTCCCACCATGGTGGTAGGACGGCCGATTTGCTTCTTCCAGTTGACGAAGTCCTGCATGTTGGTCATGAAAGCGTCGTGGCAGATGATGAGCAACTCGCCCGCTTCCTCGATGGGGGTGTATCTTGTCATCGACTCGGCGTAGTTGATGTAACGGTTCTGGTAGATGGCCTTGAATTCAGGATCCAACACGAAACTGCGGTTGCGGCTTTCGATGATGTTTCTGCTGTCGTCGCCCACCTTTTCCATGCTCAGGACGAGATGATGGTAAACCCTCAACACCTTTGTCACGGGGTTGTACTGACAAGGCGTGACCATCATGTTCTGGCCTCTCACGTCACGATGGATGTAAGGCTCGTCAAGTTCGGCCAGCTGCATGGGGAAGAAGGCATCTGTCGCATAGGCCTCACCGTAGGTGTAAGGCACATCCTCAGGGTCGATGCTGCGAGGGAAATCGCCTTTGGAAGGCGCGATTTCCATGTTTTCGTAGTCCGTGTATTCGGACGAAACGACTTGCACGCGCATTAAGGCCCTGTCGCCGATGATGGCAGGGATGGCAATCATCGGGAGTTGAGGCTCACCGGCAGCAGAGGTGCTGACGGTCTTGGGGATGGAGATGATGCTGGCTTGGCCGCGAGGCGTGACGACCTCATCGGTAACGAAGCCAGGAAGCTGCAGGTCCACGGTGATGTTACGCTCCGAAGAGGAAACGAGTTCGACCTTGTAGGTGCTCGGCTCGTCGCTGTTGATGGCGACCCACTGCTGTCCGAAGGTAACCAACGACAGCATGACGAGCAGGATGGTGAATAGTTGTTTTTTCATAGTGAAAATGTGAATGGTTTTAAAGGGCAAAAATAGTGATTTTTGAATAATTGTAGTACGTTTTTTTGAAAATTAGTGTTTTTTGGTAAACGCCAGCGAGTCGCCCCAAGCATTGTATAGCACCTTGTGCCCGATGGCCGCCAAGCGGATGTCGAGGCAGGTCTGGCATTGGTCGGGCTGGTCCTTGACGCACGCTTTGTCGGGGTAGATAAGGTAGTTCTCACGGAACTCGTTGGGCGTGAGGTTGGGCATGATGACATTGGCGCCCACGGCGATGGCTTTCTCGCGCCCTTGTGGGTCGACGGTTTGGTTGGCGGTGGCCGCCACCATGTTGATTTCGGGCATCATCAGGCG
>CADAPW010000053.1 GCA_902789915.1 uncultured Bacteroidia bacterium
GTCATTCCTTTTATAATAAGCAACTATAAACCAAATAATTATTTTTTTCACAAAAAAAGCACTTTTTTTCACACACATTAAAATAATTCGTATTTTTGCGCGCTCAAAACAAGAGAACAACATTAAATCAATAACAAACAACAAATTAAAATTCATTGAAAATGAAGAAGTTATTTCTTACTCTCGGTTTAGCCAGCCTTTTCATGGTGGCTTGCAACAACACTCCTAAGCAACAAGAAGAAACCGTCGCCGAGCCGGTTCAGGAGCAAACTGAAGTCGTCGAAGAAAAGCAAGAGTGCCCCATGCACGCCCTGAAAGAAGAGTATGCCAAGTGGGACGAGATGGACGACCAAATGAAGGCCGACCTCAATCAGAAGGCTGCTGCCGTGTTTGCCGAAATGGACGCCAAAATGGAAGAAATGAAGGCTTCTGGTGAGGAAGTCTGCAAGGACATGGCCGAAATGACCGAAGAACAGAAAGCCGAATGCGAACAAAAGTGCGCCGAGATGAAGGCCGCTTGGGAAAACTTCGCCAACCTGAGCGTTGACGAACAGAAGGACCTCATCATGAAGCGTCTTGGCTGCTGCGACGGCGAAAAGAAGTGCTGCAAGGCTGAGGAAGCTCCCGCAGAGACTCCTGCCGAGTAAAAAGAAACACAAAACTGAACGAAAAAGAGGGCTGAAAAGTCCTCTTTTTTTTGTATATTTCCTTTCCCCTATCCTTATTTTTCGTATTTTTGCAGTTTAATATAAACTGCGCTGCAATGTACGCCTTCATCTCTGGCAAAATAGTCGAAAAATCACCGACTTACGTCGTTTTGGACAACAACGGCATCGGCTATTGCATCAACATCACGCTCAACACCTTCACCGCCATCGGCGAGAAGGATGAGGTGCGGCTTTTCGTCCACGAGCAAATCCTGGAAGACGCCCACAACCTCTTTGGCTTCTTCACCGCCAAAGAGCGTGACCTGTTCGAGCTGCTCATCTCGGTGTCGGGTGTAGGCTGCAACACAGCGCGGCTAATGCTGAGTTCCCTGACTGTCAACGAGTTGAGCAACGCTATCGCGAACGACGACGTAAAAACCATCCAAGCCGTGAAAGGCATCGGGGCCAAGACCGCCCAACGCGTCGTCATCGACTTGAAGGACAAACTGAAGAAAAACGATTTCCAGACGGAAATTTTCGCCGCTCCAAACAATACAATCAAGAATGAGGCGTTATCAGCATTGACGATATTGGGCTTCAGCAAAACGGCTGTCGACAAAGCACTCGACAAGCTGATTAAACAGATGCCCGACGCCACCGTCGAAACCCTTATCAAAGAAGCACTTAAGATTCTGTAAATCAAATGAATTTATATTATACTCGAGATATAAAAATGCGGGATGCGGAATCAGGAATGCGGAATGAGGAATGTCATTCAGCATTCAGCATTCAGCATTCAGCATTCCTAATCCTTCTTTTCCTCGCTTTTACCCTATTCTCCGCTCTCCGCTTGACAGCATCGGAAAGCTACGATATTTTCTACACCGCACCATATTTGGTCGAGCCTGACACGACGAAGGTGGTCTACCCCATCCCCGTCCCCACAGGCGACCCCATGCAAGACCTTTACAACCAGTCGCCCCTCTACCTCAGCGACCCCGACAATTTCTCCACCGAAATCATCTACGACCCGCTCACCGGACAGTACACCTTCAAGCGCCGCATCGGCGAGTTCTACTACGACACCCCCACCACGCTTTCAGAAAGCGAATTCTTTGATTACCAGAACAAAAAAGGCATACAGCAATATTGGAAGGAGCGCCGCAGCCAAAACGCCCGTTCCACCACCAACGGCAATTCCATCATCCCGCCCATCTACATCGGCGGCAAGGCCTTTGAGACCATCTTCGGCAGCAACACCATCGACATCCGCCCGCAGGGTTCCGTCGACCTCACCTTCGGCTTCAAGCACAGCTACCGCAACGACCCTTCGTTGAGCGAACGCCGCAAGAGACATAACGACTTCATCTTCGAGCAGGACATCCAACTCAACGTGATGGCCAAAATCGGCGACAAGATCAACTTCAACATCAACAAGAACACCAAGGCGACATTCAATTACCAAGACAAGCTCGCCCTGAAATACGAAGGGAAGGAAGACGAAATCATCCAGCTGATCGAAGCCGGTAACGTCAGCTTCCCGCTCAACAGCACCCTCATCACAGGTACACAACAGCTTTTTGGTATTAAAACCAAGCTGAAATTCGGCAAGACCACCATTTCGGGCATCGTCTCCTACCAAGAGAGCGAGTCGCAGAACATCACAGTGCAAGGCGGAGCGCAAACCAACGAGTTCAACATCAGCTGCTTGGACTACGAAGACAACCGCCACTTCTTCCTGAGCCAGTATTTCCGCGACCAGTATGAAGCCGCCTTGTCGACCCTGCCGACGGTGACCTCCAACATCAACATCACCAGAGTCGAGGTGTGGATCACCAACACCAACTCTTCGACGCAGAACACCCGTAACATCCTCGCCTTGAACGACTTGGGCGAAGGCAAAGATGCTTGGATCTATAGCAACGAAGTCCTACCCACCAGCAGCACGGTGTATCCGCGCAATGCCGCCAACAACCTGCTGCTCCGCATGGACACCACCCAAATCCGTAACATCAGCACGGTGACCAACTACATGTCGAACGACCCCATGCGTTTGGGCAGGTCGGGTTATATGGTGTCGGGCCGCGACTTCGAAAAGGTCGAGAATGCCCGCCGTCTGAGTCCCACCGAATTCTCGCTGAACTCGAAGTTGGGTTTCATCTCCTTGAACGTGACGCTCAACCCCAACCAGACCTTGGCCGTGGCCTACCAATACACCATCGTGGGGTCCAACGACGTCTACCAAGTCGGTGAGTTCTCCGACCAAGGCATCAATTCACCGAAGGTATTGGTGGCCAAGCTGCTGAAAGGCACCACGGTGAACACCAAGATGCCCATCTGGAACCTGATGATGAAGAACGTCTACAACATCAGGGCCTACCAAATTAGCGCCGCCGACTTCATGCTGAACATCTTCTACAACGGCAACTCCAGCAGCACGCCATACGGTTACTTCACCGAAGGCTCGGTGAAAGGCATTTCGCTGCTCCACTTGATGGGCCTCGATAACTTGACCACTCAAAACAACCCCATCGCGGGCGGTGATGGCGTGTTCGACTTCATCGACCATGCCACCACGCAAGGCGGTACCGTCAATGCGGCAAACGGCCGTATCTTCTTCCCCGTGCTGGAGCCTTTCGGCAAACACATCCACGAAAAAATCTTCCCCGACGAGCCTGATCTCGCCAACAAATACGCCTACGACTCGTTGTACACGATGACGAAGACTTCGGCGGAACAGTATTCCGAAAAGAACAAGTTCAGCTTGAGAGGTTACTATTCGTCACAGTCGGGCAGCGAAATCAGCCTCAACGCCATGAACGTGGCGCAAGGTTCGGTGACCGTCACCGCCGGCGGCGTGCAACTCATTGAGAACGTGGACTACACCGTCGACTACACCCTGGGCCGTGTCACCATCCTCAACGAAGGTATCCTCAACTCAGGCACACCCATCAACATCGCCTTGGAGGCCAACTCGGGCTTCAGCGCCATCAAGAAGACCTTCCTCGGCGCCCGTGTCGAGCATGAGTTCAACCGCGACTTCCACATCGGCGGTACGGTGCTGTATCTCGGCGAGAAGTCGTACACCCAAAAGATTAACTACGGCGAGGAAGCCATCGCCAACACGATTTACGGTGCCGACCTCAGCTACAACACCGAGGCGCGCTGGCTGACGACGCTCATCGACGCCTTGCCCGGCATCGAGACCAAAGCCCCGTCGCGCATCAGGGTGGACGCCGAGTTTGCCCACTTCATCCCGGGCCTTTCGAAGTCGGCAGCCGAGCCTAACACCTCTTACATCGACGACTTCGAAGGCGCCAAGTCGACCATCGACCTGCGCCTGCCCACGCTGTGGAACTTGGCCAGCACGCCACAAAACCAGACCGACCTCTTCCCCGAAGCCGCCGCTGGCACGGGCCTGGCTTACGGCAAAAATCGCGCCCGCCTCTCGTGGTACGTCATCGACAACTCCATCTTCTACGACCGCAACTACAACTATAGGCCCGCCAACATCACCAACGACGAGCTGTCGAAGCATTCCGTGCGTCAGGTGCTTGAAACCGAGCTTTTCCCCACCAAGGACATCGCCGCCGGCACCCAGACCAACATGTCGGTCCTAAACCTGTCGTACTACCCCGACGAACCTGGTGCCTACAACTACGACGTCGACCCGACCCCCTACTCCGCCGGTATGAACGCCGAAGGCAAACTAAACGACCCGAAGAGCCGTTGGGGCGGTATCATGCGTAAGATGGAGTCGACCGACTTCGAGGCCACCAACATCGAATACATCGAGTTCTGGCTGATGGACCCCTTCGCTGAAGAAACGTTCGCCGACAACCCCGGTAAGCTGTATATCAACCTCGGCGACGTCTCCGAAGACATCTTGCGCGACGGCCGCAAATTCTACGAAAACGGCATGCCCACCTCCGAGCGTGTAGAGAACGTCGACACTACCATCTGGGGACGTGTGCCTATCATGCAAGACCTGGTCAGCTCTTTCAGCAACGCGTCGGAAGCCCGTCAATACCAAGACATCGGTTACGACGGTCTGCGCGACGTGGATGAGCGCAGCTTCTTCGGCGAGAACTACCTAGAACGCATCAGAGACCGCTTCGGCGAAAACTCCGTAGCCTACGAAAAGGCATACGACGACCCGTCGAGCGACAACTACCACTACTTCCGCTCCACGGAATGGGACCGCGACGAGATACACTCCAGCCTACTCGAACGCTACAAGTACTTTGCGGGACCTGAAGGCAACTCGCCCTCCGACATCCAACAGACGGAAAACTACACCACCAGCAACTCGACGGTGCCCAACGCCGAAGACATCAACAACGACAACACCTTGAGCGAATCGGAGCGCTACTACCAATACGTCATCGACATCGACCCGAACAAGATGGTCGTCGGTGAAAACCACATCTCCGACATCCTCCATGCCGAAAACATCGCGTTGCCCAACAACACCATCGGCAGCTGCACCTGGTACCAGTTCCGCATCCCCATCAGGCAGCCCGACAAGGTCATCGGCCACATCGACGACTTCTCGTCCATCCGCTTCATGAGGATGTTCGTCACCGACTTCGAACGCCCCATCGTGCTGCGTTTCGCCACCCTCGACCTCGTGAAGGGCGAATGGCGCACCTACACACAGAGCATCCAAGCTCCGGGAGAATATGAACCCAACGACATCAGCAACAATACCACCTTCGACATCTCGGCCGTCAGCATCGACGAAAACAGCCGCCGCGAACCTGTCCCATACGTCATCCCGCCTGGCATCCTCCAAGAGAGAGTAATTGGTACTACGCAGGTGACCCGCATCAACGAGCAATCACTGCAGATGACGGTGAACGACCTCGTGGACGGCGACGGACGTGCCATCTACAAGACCGCCGACTTCGACCTTCGACAGTACAAATACCTGAAGATGTTCGTCCACGCCGAAGCCGCACATGAAGACAGCCCCCTCGACGACCAAGACCTCACCGTGTTCATGCGTTTAGGTACCGACTTCACAGAAAACTACTATGAATACGAGGTGCCGATTAAGGTAACGCCATGGGGAACAGCCTACACCAACAAGGATGCCATCTGGCCTGAAATCAACAACCTTGACATCCTATTGGAAGACCTCGTCGAGGTGAAGACCCACCGTAACGAAGCCATGGCCCAGCCCAACAGCAATGTGAGGCTGAACTACATCTACTCCGAGAAAAAGAAGAAAGGCACCGTTGACGGCAAAGACTACTACCACACCATCAAGGTGATTGGTAACCCGAGCATCAGCGACGTGGAAGCCATGATGATCGGTATCCGCAACCCGAAACGCCAAAACTTCACCGACGTCGACGACGGCCAGCCTAAGAGCGCCGTGGTGTGGGTCAATGAGCTGCGCCTCACCGACCTCAACAGCAAAGGCGGCATCGCTGCCACGGGACGCTTCGAGGCCATACTGGCCGACATGGGCCGCGTCACCGTCAGCGGCACCTACAGCTCTGCCGGCTTTGGCGCCCTCGACAGCCGCATCACCAACAACACCTTTGAGGCCCACTCAGCCTTCAACGTCTCCACCGACCTCGAACTCGGCAAATTCTTCGAGAAAACCGGCCTCAAAATCCCGATGCACATCGACTATGGCGAGAACAGAATTACGCCGCTCTACAACCCCTACGATGCCGACATCAAGCTGAAAGACGCCCTCGCCGCCATGAACAGCGACGAAGAACGCAAAGAGTTCACCTCTACCATACACGACTTCACCCGCCAGAAGAACATCAACTTCATGAACGTGAGGAAAGAGCGTGTCGCCAAGAAACGCGACAAGGACGGCAAGGATGAAGGCGGCAAGAAAGAAAACCCGCGCGACCCGAACCGCGCCCTCAGCGGTCGTGGCAACGCCCCCAAGGTGCACTTCTACGACCTGGAGAACTTCAACCTCTCCTTCTCGTATGCCGAGACCTTCCAAGAGAACACCGACATCAAACACTACCTCACCAAGGCCTACCGTGGCGGCCTCGGCTACAACTTCGCCGGCAACCCGAAGAACGTGACGCCTTTCGCCAAGGCCAAATGGGCCTCGAAACCCGCCTTGCAGATCATCAAGGACTTCAATTTCTATTACGCGCCCAAGAGCATCACCTTCAACACCGAAATGTACCGCTTCTACTCCGAGAGAGAGCTACGCAACAAGAGCGGCGGCGAAATCATCATCACCCCGACCTACTCGAAGCAATGGGATTGGACCCGCAACTACCAAGTGCGCTACGACCTCACCCGTGCCCTCACCTTCGAATACGCGGCACAGGCACAGGCCTACATCTACGAACCCGCCGGCTTCGTCGACAAGAACCAAGACCCGGAGACATGGAAGCTCAACCGCGACACCATCAAGCGGGAACTGCTGCACCTAGGCTCGATGTCACGCTTCCACCAGAACGTCAACGCCAGCTACACGCTGCCCATCAACAAAATCCCGATTTTCAACTGGATCAACGCCAGCGCCAACTACCAAGGCACCTACGAATGGGTTGCCTCGGCGCAATACATACAGTCGCGCTTGGGTAACACCATCAACAACTCCAACAACATCCAAGGCAACGCCACCCTCGACTTCACCAAGCTCTACAACAAGATACCTTACCTGAAGAACCTGAACACACCACGACGCAACAACGACGCCGGCCGTGGCAAGGGAGGCAAAGGCGGCAAAGACGGCAAAGACGGCAAGGATGGCAAAGATGGCGATGGCCCTGCCGCTGACTCCACCAAGACCAAGGACAAAGTCAACTATGGTAAGATCGTCCTCGACAACGGCCTGCGCATCATCACCCTCATCAAGAAGGTGTCGGCGACCTATTCGTTGAACACCGGACAGACCCTGCCTGGTTTCCTGCCCAAAGCGCGCTACCTTGGTATGGACCCAAGCGCCGGATGGGGACCTGGCTTTGGCTTCGTGCTGGGCAGCAGCTTCGGCAACGACGCCAACATATTCGAGAAAGCCGTGGCGAGAAGCATCGACGTCGAAGACGCCAAACGCTGGCTTACCACTGACTCCATCCTCAGCGAGCCTTACTCACGCCGCAAGACCGAGGCCATGAGCTTCCGCGTCAACGCCGAGCCGTTGCCAGGCCTTAAGATCGACTTCACGGGAACCCGCAACTACTCGGAGAACTACCAGCACTATTTCAGGTACAACGAGATGACGAACTCCTTCGAGACCTTCACCCCCACCAACGGTGGCGCCTTCAACATGAGCTATCTGATGTGTAAGACCTCGTTTGTGCGTTCCGACTCCACCGCCTCGGCACTGTTCGACAACATGCGGGAATACCGTAAGATCATCGCCGAGCGCATTGCGCGCAACAACCCGCAGTGGATCGATAACGTCAACGAATACGTCTATGACAGCATCGCTGGCGACTACTTCCCGAGAGGCTACACCTCAAGTTCAGCGGACGTGCTGCTCTACTCCTTCATCGCCGCCTACACCGGCAAGGACCCCAACACCATCAACCTCAACCCCTTCCCGCGTTTCCCGCTGCCTAACTGGAACCTCACCTACAACGGCCTCACCAACATCCCCGCCATTGGCAAGGTGTTCAAGACCGTCAGCATCACCCACAGCTACAAGTCGACCTACGCCATCAACGGATGGGCAAGCAACGTCTACTACGACCCGAACAACACCATACAGACCTACGACAACTCCGACCAAATCATCCCTGCATACGACCTCACCCAAATCGTCCTCACCGAACAGTACATGCCTCTCATCGGCGTGGACCTCGGCCTGCAAAACTCGATGAGCATCAACGCGCAGTTCAAGAAGTCGAGGACCTTGACGCTGAGCTTCGCCAACAACCAGCTCACCGAGGTGAACGGACGAGAATTTGTCATCGGCGCGGGCTACCGTATCAAGGACCTGTCGTTCGCCGTCATCTCGCTGGGTGGCAAGGGCAAGAAGACGACCATCAAGAACGACCTGGTGCTGAAGCTCGACCTGGGCTTCAAGAAAGACATCACCGTGTTGCGCCGCATTGACGAGAACAACAACCAAGTGTCGGCCGGACAAAACAAGATCAACATCTACTTCACCGCCGACTACACCTTCAGCCAACGCTTGGCGGCACAAGCCTTCTTCAAGCGCGACGTGTCGGTACCGTTTGTGGCCAACACCTTCCGCAACTCCACCACCTTCGCCGGCATCACCATACGATTTAGCCTGGCACAATAAAATTTTCACGAAAACGCGGAGTGAGCAACTAAAATATGTATTTTCGCAGCCTAAAACGACACTTTAAATCATAAACAAAATGAATATTCCAACCAACCTGAAGTACACCAACGACGACGAATGGATCCGCCTCGAAGGCGAAGAAGCCTACGTCGGCATCACCGATTACGCACAACACGAGCTGGGCGACATCACTTTCGTGGATGTTGACCCCGACCTCGTCGGCGAAACCCTCGACGCCCAAGAAGAATTTGGCGCCATCGAAGCCGTGAAGACCACTGCCGAGCTTCTCATGCCCGTGGCTGGCGAAGTCCTCGAAGTCAACGAAGCCCTCGCTGACGAAGAGAACGCCAAACTCGTCAACACCGACCCCTATGGCGAAGCCTGGATCATCAAGATCAAAGTGAACAACGTCGCCGACCTCGACAACCTCCTCGACGCCGCCGCTTACGAAGCTAAGATCGGCTAATCTTGGAACGACTGTCAAGAAATAGCTACCCGGGAATCTTGTGCGGAATCATCATCTTGGTTCTGACAGGGCTTCCGGGTTCTTGTTTTCCACGCGTCAAGCCCATCGTGGGCCTCGACAAGGTGGCGCACCTTCTCATGTATGCCACCTTCGCCTTCTTTTGTCTCTGGGGTTACCGCAAACAATTCATTTCCAACGGGATGGCATACCGGAAGAAAGCCATCCTCCTCGCTGTCGTCATCAGCATCGCCTACGGCGGCCTCACCGAAATCATGCAGGAATACCTCGTCCCCAGCCGCATCGGCGACTGGGTCGACTTCGCCGCCGACACCGTCGGCACCCTCGTCGGAGTCGGGATTTTTTACCTTTTTTACCGCGAAAAAAAATAAAATTCGTCTCAGCTGCGTTTTATATGCAAATAATTCCTATTTTCGCAACCAAATTAGGAAGTAAGAATTTAAAAACACATAACCATGGAAGAGAAAAAATCACCTAAAGCCAACCTTGAGAACAAGAAATTGATGTTCATCCAGATAGGTATGATTATCAGCTTGCTCATCGCATGGATGGCATTCGAGCACAAGAGCTACGACAGACGCGAGATCGACCCCAGCCTGCTCAACAGAACCGTTGAAGTGGACGAGGAAATGGTGGAAATCACCAAACAGGAAGAGCAAAAGCCCCAGCCTGTGGAAGTGCCCAAGCAGACCACGCAACTCGAAATCGTGCAAGACGACGTTGAAGTGGAAGACATCGAAATCAACGCCGATGTGGACCAGAACGAAGTCATCGAAGAGTACGTTCCTGTTGAAGTCGAGGAAGAAGAGGTCCAGGAACAGGAGATTTTCCAAATCGTGGAAGAGATGCCTGCCTACCCTGGTGGCGACGCGAAACTGATGGAGTATGTGGCCAAGAACATCAAGTATCCTCAGATCGCCCGTGAAACCGGCATCCAGGGCCGTGTGTTCGTCGGCTTCGTCGTCGAACCCGACGGCAGCGTCTCCAACGTGAAGGTGCTCCGTGGCATCGGCGGTGGCTGCGACGAAGAAGCCATGCGCGTCGTCAAGAGCATGCCGAAGTGGAAACCTGGCAAGCAACGTGGTAAGGCCGTGCGTGTGTCGTACATGCTTCCCGTTAACTTCAAGCTGCAGTAAAGCCTGAAGGTATTTCCGAGAACAAAAAAGCCAGCTTTACGCTGGCTTTTTTTGTAGATTCCCTTCGGGAATGGAGTATATCACATCGTTATAGTTTTGCGGCGGCAAGTAAGGTTCAACCTTCCGTGAGGCTGACATGCCGCCGCATTATGGTCCAATCATGTCATTCCATTCCCAAAGGGAATCTCATTGGTTTTTCATCAAGTCGTCCATGACTTGTTTTACTCTTTCACTCCATGGGATTTTGTCATATACAAAGCCCTTTTCGGTCACCAATTCTTTCCATTCTGGATTCTTCTCTTCAATCATCTCAATCTTTGCTTGTCGAGACAATCCTTTTATTCTGTTTTCTTCGTCAATGGCAGATTGATAACTAGTGAATTCTTTGAAATATACACAATACTCACAATTATATTTATCAGTGAAAGAGCCCCTGTAACGGTGGCTTTTATGTTCACCTACCCTACGAACCAAATCGTTTGTACATCCTGTGTATAAAACAGAGTGCGTTTTGTTCGTCATTATATATGTGTAAGCGAATTTCAAGGCCATTAGGCATTAATGCGACAAAGATAGTAAAAAAAGATTCCCTGCGGGAATGGCAGAAGGTTTGTGATACGATACCGAGGTGTTAGGAGATTCCCTGCGGGAATGGCAAGACGGATGTATCTATAATTGCGGCGGCATCGGACATCTATTATTTGTAGAGCCTTCAAGCCGCCGCTAAATGATTATAGGCATTAATTCCATTCCCGAAGGGAATCTCATTGCTGTTGAAAATGATTGTATACAATCAAAGCCTTCGCGGCACCAACAATCTCCGTCAGTCGTTCCAGCGACGCCTCCTTGATGCCTTTCACTGACTTCAGCTCCAGGAGCAGCTTCTCCGCCGTCTTCTTCCCTATGCCTTTGATGTCGGCCAAC
>CADAPW010000054.1 GCA_902789915.1 uncultured Bacteroidia bacterium
GCGGGGGCGCACCTCTTCCCATTCCGAACAGAGAAGTTAAGCCCCGCCGCGACGATGATACTGCGGGAGACCGTGGGAAAGTAGTTCGCCGCCCACCCACAACGGAGACCCTTCACCAATCATGGTGAGGGGTTTCCTGTTTTTTTATAGTAGAGGTTGTGTCATGGCTCGTCTCGACATCCTGTTCATGAAATAAAATTTTCATGATTTGTTCGAGATTTGGACTAATTTTTTGTCCGTGTCGCCTCTATATCGTAAATTTGCAGCCTAAAATGTGGAATGTTGAATTTTGAAATCTGAAATTTTGAATCTTAAATCTTACCTGATATGAAATCCAAATCCTTATACTTATTGCTCGTATGCGCTTCGCTGCTAGTCTTCTCCACTTGCGAGAAAGACACCGATGTCAATATGGAATCTTTCAAGATTGTGAAGGAGGTGGAAAAGATTACGGTGGGCACCACCACTGCCAACATTACTGGAATGTATGAATATTCCGGACGGATTGACGGCATCAAAGTGAGGGTGGGAACGAGCGAGCAACTGTTTGGTTCCGATGTGTTTGTGGCCGAAGTGAGCGGAAAGTCCTATTCAGTGAACATCACCGGCTTGCGCTCGGGCACCAAGTACTATTACCGCTACGAGGTGGACTATGGCGCAAAGGACGACTATCTGACCGACATTAGCGACTTCACCACGCAGAGCGAGTCGCCAACGGTGAAGACGTTGGAAGTGGTGCCCGAGGATGGCAAGTTTCGTGTGAAGTGCAAAGTGGAGGCCGACGGCGGCTCTGACGTGACCGAGCGCGGCATCTGCTGGAGCAAATACAGCCACAATCCTGACTTGACGGACGATACCCTTCGGGATAACCACGGCGGCACCGGGCAATATGCCATTCGTGTTGAGAACCTTGAGATGTCGACTACCTATTATGTGCGCGCCTACGCCGTCAACGCCTCGGGCACCGGTTTCGGCGAAGTGCTGGAGTTCAGTACAGGCGGCGAGACCTTGAAGCCTTCGGTGTCGACCGTGGAAGTCATCGACGTGACCTCCACTTCGGCTACATGCACGGGTAACGTGACCTCCGATGGCGGGCTGGCACTCACTGGGCGCGGCGTGTGTTGGAGCAGAAACCACAACCCGACGACGGACGGTAGCCATGCCGATGCAGCGGAAGCCGAATTGGGTGCTTTCCAAGTGGCCATGACGGATCTTACACCGAACAAGACCTACTACGCAAGGGCCTACGCCATCAACGAGAAAGGCACATCTTACGGTGAGGAGTTGGAATTCCATACCACAGAAGGCTTGCCTACGGTAACCACAGGATCTATCACAGAGGTCACCGCCACCAGTGCCAAGGGTGGTGGCGAGGTGACCGACGAGGGCGCAACCCCGGTGACACAAAGGGGTATCTGCTGGAGCATCGACCATAACCCGAGCCTCAGCGACAGCCATGAGGCCAACGGCACCGGCATGGGCAGCTTCACCGTGACGATGACCGGCCTCACGCCGAACAAGACTTACTATGTGCGTGCATACGCCACCAACGAATATGGCACTGCCTACGGCACTGAGGTAGAGTTCACGGCCCAGGAAGGACTGCCTACGGTGACCACACTCGACGTGGATAACATCACTTCTACAACGGCTACCGTCCACGGCAAGGTGACCGACCAGGGTGGCAGCGCGGTGACCGAGCGCGGCGTGTGCTGGGGCATCGAGCCAAGCCCGACGATAAGCGGCAACCATGCTGCAAATGGCACTGGAGCGGGAGAATTCTCAGTGAACCTCACCAACCTCACTCCCGGCAAGAAATACTACGTGAGAGCCTATGCCATCAACGGTGCCAAGGGTTTGGCCTACGGCGAACAGAAGGAGTTCACCACCGATGCCACCTTGCCCACGGTGGTGACGGGTAACATCAACGGCACTACGGTAAGCGGCAATGTGACCGACGATGGCGGCGCCACGGTGACCGAACGCGGCATTTGCTGGAGCACGGAGCATGACCCGACAATAAGCGGTAACCATGCCGCAAGCGGCACTGGCACGGGCGATTTCTCGGTGGAGCTGACCGACCTTGCCCCAGGCACCACCTACTATGTGCGGGCCTACGCCACCAACAGCGCAGGCACAGCCTACGGCAGCGAGAAGACCTTGACCACCGAGGCCAACCTGCCCACGGTGACCACGGGCGAGGTGAGCAATATACAGCAGACCTCTGCCCAAGGCAGCGGCAACGTGACCAATGACGGTGGCGCCGAAGTGACGGAGTGCGGCGTGTGTTGGAGCACCAGCCAAAACCCCACCATCAGTGGCAACCATGCCAGCAACGGCACAGGCACTGGCAGCTTCACGGTGAGCATGACGGGCTTGACGGCCAACACGAAATATTATGTGCGTGCCTACGCCACGAACAGCGCAGGCGTGGCATACGGAAATGAGGTGTACTTCACCACATCGCAGAACGTGAGTGCCCCGACGGTGACCACCAGCCAAGTGTCGAACATCACGCAGACCACCGCCACGGGCGGCGGCAACGTGACCAGCGACGGCGGCGCCTCGGTGACCGAGCGCGGCATCTGCTGGAGCACGAGCCACAACCCGACCACCAACAGCAGCCATGCCAGCAGCGGCACGGGAACGGGCAGCTTCAGCGTAAACATGACCGGCTTGACTCCTGGCACAACATATTACGTGAGGGCATACGCCGTGAACAGCCAAGGCACGAGCTACGGCAGCGAGGTGAGCTTCGCCACCCAGCAGGCGGTGACCATCCCCACGGTGACGAACGTACAGGTGACCAACATCACCTCCACCTCGGCCACGGGCAGTGCCAATGTGACCAACAGTGGCAACGCCACCGTGACCGAGCGGGGCCTCTGCTGGGGCACCAGCCACAACCCCACCACCAGCGGCAGCCACGCGGCGGCCAGCAGCGGCGGCACGGGAACCTTCTCCGTGAACCTGACCAGCCTAAGCCCAGGCACCACCTACTATGTACGCGCATACGCCTCCAACAGCGCAGGCACTGCCTATAGTGCAGAGGTGAGCTTTACCACCTTGGCCAACCTACCCACCGTGACGACCAGCCAAGTAATGAACATCACCTCCACCTCGGCCACGGGTGGCGGCAACGTGACCAACAACGGAGGTGCCAACGTGACGGAGCGCGGCGTGTGTTGGAGCATCAGCCACAACCCCACCACCAGCGGCAGCCACGCAGCAGCCAGCAGTGGCGGCAATGGCAGCTTCACCGTGCCTATTACCGGCTTGACCGCCGGCACCACCTACTATGTGCGTGCATACGCCATCAATAGCGCGGGTACGGCTTACGGCACCGAGGTGAGCTTCACGGCGGCTGCCAACCTGCCCACGGTGACGACCAGCCAGGTGACGAACATCACGCAGACCACCGCCACGGGCGGCGGCAACGTGACCAGCGACGGCGGTGCCTCGGTGACCGAGCGCGGCATCTGCTGGAGCACGAGCCACAACCCGACCACCAACAGCAGCCATGCCAGCAGCGGCTCGGGAACGGGTTCCTATACCGCGAACTTGACAGGCTTGACCAATAACACCACTTATTATGTACGTGCATACGCCACCAACAGCGCGGGCACGGCCTACGGCACCGAGGTGTCGTTCACTACAGCCCAGATACCTACCTATACCATCAGTGTTTCGGCAAATCCAACGAATGGCGGCACGGTGACAGGTGGCGGCACCTACCAGCAAGGCCAATCCTGCACGGTACATGCCACGCACGGTGACAGGTGGCGGCACCTACCAGCAAGGCCAATCCTGCACGGTACATGCCACGGCCAGCAGCAGCTACACCTTCCTCAACTGGACGGAGGGCGGCAGCGTGGTATCCTCACAAGCCAACTATACCTTCACAGTGAACAGCAGCCGCACCTTAGTGGCGAACTTCACACTGCAAGTGACGCTGCCCACGGTGACGACCAGCGAAGTAATGAACATCACCTCCACCTCGGCCACAGGCGGCGGCAACGTGACCAACAACGGCGGCGGCACAGTGACGGAACGCGGCGTGTGCTGGGGCACGAGCCACAACCCGACCACCAGCGGCAGCCATGCCAGCAGCGGCACGGGAACGGGGTCGTTTACGGTGAACATGACTGGCTTGACGGCATGCACAACTTATTACGTGAGGGCATACGCCGTGAATAGCCAAGGCACGAGCTACGGCAGCGAGGTGTCGTTTACTACAGCCCAGATACCCACCTATACCATCAGTGTTTCGGCAAATCCAACGAATGGCGGCACGGTGACAGGTGGCGGCACCTACCAGCAAGGCCAATCCTGCACGGTACATGCCACGCAGCAAGGCCAATCCTGCACGGTACATGCCACGGCCAGCAGCAGCTACACCTTCCTCAACTGGACAGAGGGCGGCAGCGTGGTTTCCTCACAAGCCAACTATACCTTCACAGTGAACAGCAGCCGAACCTTGGTGGCGAACTTCACCTACAATGGCGGCGGCGGCAACGCTCCCACGGGTGCAATAAACGGCTTGTTCACTATAAACGCCAATGGAGATCAAGTGTATTTTTCGCAGGGAAACCTGCAGTACCAAGCCAGCTCCAACACATGGCGCTTTGCCACCAACCAGTACGATTGTATGGGCAGTGCCAACAGCAACATATCTTCATCCTACAGCGGTTGGATAGATCTATTTGGTTGGGGAACGAGCGGCAACAACCATGGAGCGGTGTGCTACCAACCTTGGAGCACGAGCCAAACCAACAGCGACTACTACGCCTACGGGCAATCTACCTACAACCTGTATGACCAGACAGGCCAGGCCGACTGGGGCTACAATGCGATAAGCAACGGCGGCAACCAAGCCAACCAATGGAGAACGCTAACCAGGAATGAATGGGTTTATGTCTTCAATTACCGCACAACGAGTTCGGGTATCCGCTATGCCAAGGCCAATGTGAACAACGTGAATGGTGTAATCTTGTTGCCTAATGACTGGAGCACATCCTATTATACGTTGAGTAATATCAACAGCATAGGTGCCAGCTTTAGCAGCAACACTATCTCAGCGACGCAATGGAATACCTTGGAGCAGCTCGGTGCCGTCTTCCTGCCTGCCGCTGGCTACCGCGTCGGGACTTCGGTCTACAGTGTGGGCAGCGGCAGCTGGTACTGGTCGGCCTCGTACTACAATAGCAACTACGCGTACTGCGTGCTCTTCGACGACTGCCTCTTAGACCCGCAGGACGCCAAGAACCGCTACGTCGGGTTCTTGGTGCGTCTTGTAGCCCCTGCCGAGAATTAATTCCGTGTGTCGGCAGAGGCAAGACCAGTCGGATTGTCGGGATCGCAGTGTGTCGGGGCGCGCACTGAAGCGCGCCGGAAGCACACTGCGTTTGCGACAACCCCGTTCCTCCGAATTTGCAATTTGGGAGGCGAGAATATCAGCATTTGCAATGCGATGCGATGATGCGAGACGTGTGATGATAATGTGAGACGCGATAAATCGCGTCTCTACAAACATCATCCAAAGAACTCTTCCTTGAAATTCACGAAACAAACCCGTTCCTGTGCTCGGGTCAAGGCAGTGTAAAGCCATCGCAATTCTTCCACTTCAAGCGTTTCCTTGAGGTTCAGCGAGGAATCAATGAAGACGGTGTTCCATTGCCCGCCTTGCGTCTTGTGGCAGGTGAGGGCGTAGGCGAATTTCACCTGTAAGGCATTGAACCAAGGGCTTTTCTTCATTTCCTTGTAACGGTCCCTGCAGTTCGGGATGTCCATGTAGTCCTCTTCGATGGCGCTGAACAGGCGTTTGCTTTCTTCTTCCGTCAACGAGGCACTGTTGCTGTTTAAGGTGTCCAAAAGGATTTTCGCCTCTATGTTAGGCGCATCAGGATAGTCGGTGAAGCTAAGCTCCACGTCGGCGAAACGGAAGCCGTACATCTCGTCGAAGTGTTTGATTTTCCGTAGCTCCGCCATATCACCGTTGGCGATGAAACTGATGGCATCGTTGCCGTCAGCCCAAAAGTAATTGTTTTTCACCACCATCAACTTGTCGCCCGTAGCAATCTCGCCCTCGATGTTGAGGATACGCCCACGGATGGCCTGGTTGAACATATTCGCCCTTTTGTTCGACTTGCAAATTTTTGTTCGACTTGCAAATGATGACAGCCTCGTTGTCCGACATGTTAGCGAAGGCATTATGTAGCATCTCCTCAAAGGTCTCAGGCTCAATCCTTTCGATGTCTTTAAAACCATCAATATGGAAAATCGGCAGATGATATTCGTAGAGTTTTTCACCGAGCAATTGCCTAATATCGGTTGCATTGTATAAAATCCCCGATTCCAAAGCCTGACGTTTTACCTCGGTGAGTTCGTATGTGGCAGCAGTGATGGGAAACTCGGACTTTAGATAATTGCAGTTCAACGCTGGGCTTTCCGAACTCTCCACAGGTGGCAACTGGGCCGTGTCGCCAATGAGCAGCAACCGACATTGTTCACCGCTGAACACATAACATAAAAGGTCGTCAAGCAGGCTGCTGCCGCCGAATTCCCTTTGCTCGCCAATCATTGATGCTTCGTCGACGATGAAAAGCGTGTTTTTCGACTTGTTTTCGGCTCTGGCGATGTGTATGCTGCCATCAGGGAAAGCCTTGGCCTGGTAAATTCTTCGATGGATGGTGGAAGCGGGCTGTCCCGTGTAGCTGCTAAGTACCTTGGCGGCTCGTCCCGTTGGGGCCATCAGCACATATTTCATGCCAATGGACGGCAAGGTCTTCACTAATGCCTTTACCAAAGTGGTCTTGCCAGTACCCGCATAACCTCTTAAAACGTATGTGGGATTCTCTTTTTGCGAAAGCAGGAAAGCCGACAGATGGTACAGCACAATAGACTGCCCTTCAGTAGGTTCGAAGCCGAAGGATTGGATGAGATGTCCGAATAATTCTTGCCTGCCCATTGCGTTGTTCATCAGAAGGGGTAGCCAATGCCCAGTTGCATCCTGAGGTTTTTGCCTTTGCCGAAGCGCCAGTAGTTGCCGGTTTCGTCGGGGAAGGGATTGCGCATGGCGTAGGCGAAGTCGAGTCGGATGATGAGGAAAGACACATCTATTCTGAGGCCGACACCCGCATCTAACGCTAGCTGTTTGTAGAACGAGTTGAACCTAAACTCGGCGTTTGGCATGTCCTCGTTGGGATAAAAGCCCCAGACGTTGCCCGCATCCACGAAGACGGCACCGTTGAAGATGTTATAGATCGGGAAACGGTATTCAGCATTGACTTCCAGCTGGATGTCACCAGTCTTCTCGAAGTCTTCTTCTGTAGGCACAGAGCCACCTGGACCGACGGTACGGTACAGCCAACCACGCAGGCCGCTGGAGCCGCCGCCGTAGAAGCTGCGCTCAAAGGGTAGGTCGCGTGAGTTGCCGTAAGGCACGCCGATTCCCATAAATTCACGGAACACAAGCCACGATTCATGTCCTAAGTCAAGGTGCTGTCGGAAATCGATGCTGGTTCTCACATACTGCGCATAGCGGATGCCGAATATATGGTGGTGTCCGTCGTGGTCATCGATGAGTTTGGTCTTGTTGAAGAGGGAAAGCAGGTTGCCGCTCGTCTCGATGTCGGTGCGCAGATAGATGAAACTGCCTTCTTGGTTGAGACGCTGGTTGGTGTAGATGAAAGAATAACGCGCGCCTAACAAAAGGTGGCTGCTGTATTGGTCCTTTTTCCTTTGGCTCGTTTCTGCGTCAAGGTAGGCTTGGAATGCAGGATTGATGTTGGCAATCTTCACGCCGTTGAGGTAGATGGGTGTGAAAGTGTGACTGATGCGGTTGAGACCTTTCCAATCATAACTATACGAGGCAGTGGTGATGTAGCGTGAGTAGTAGTATCTGATCTGTGCGTTGAAGCCTAAAGAGACGGAAGTCGTCGGCATATAGTCCCTGGCAATGTCATTAAAAGCGAACGGACTAAGGAACTTTGGGAAAATGATGCTCGCCGTAATGCCACCTTCTCTGGTGTTGAATATCTTCTGACCAGTTTCAGCCGCCTCTGCATCAAGAAGTTTCTGCATCTCCAATCCACCTCTCAGACTGAGTTGGAAGGTCTCGGCGCCATGGAAAATGTTCTTGTTTGTGTAAACGAGGCTACCCTTGATGCCCAAGTCGCCACCGGAATTTGTGCCTTCAGCTTGTATTGTAAACGAGTGAATGTCGTTTTGCTGCATCGTGATTCGGCAGTCAAGGAGGTTAAGGCTATCGTTGGGTACGCTGTCGAACTGTATGTTTACATTGCTGAAAAGCCTGTAGTTACTAAGCGATTTGTAGGTGCTTGTGACGCTTCTCAAGTTGTAAGGTAGTCCTTCGGCAATATGGATGGCGCGAGAGAAGGTTTGGGGCTTCACCCTGGGCTTGTCGTAGTAGTAAAAATTCCACTCGTTGGTGAACTTCCTTCTCAGGCCAAATTCTGTGGTGAGTTTAGCTGAATCAACGGGTTTGCTGTTCATCTTGAAGACGGAGAAGTCAGGATAGATGCTGATGTCGCGGATGCGGTATTTCTTGTAAGCCAAATCACTCTTTTTCAGCCGCATGGTGATGCCCAAAGTATGATTCATGAAGTTGCTGTCCACTTCGAAGTAAATGTGGTCGCGGTTGAAATAGTAATAGCCGGAGTTTTTCAGCCTTTCGGTGATGATCTCACGTTGTTCGTCCAAGGAATAGGCGTTGTAGATGTCGTTTACATGGAGCGGAAAATTTGTGCTGTCACGCATGATGTAAGTCCTCACCAAGCTGTCTTCAATGACATAGTTGATGTCCTTGACACGATAGGGCTTCGTGGGATAGATGTGATAGGTGACCCTGGCTTTTTTGCTTTTCTCTTTCATTTTTACCTCATGGGTTACCTTCGAGTTGAAATATCCTACATTGTCGAGGTAGCGCATCATTTGGGTCGCTGAGTTGTTGGCCTCTGACTTCTCATAATAGACGGGCTGTTTGCCAAAGTTCTTGTTCAACCATTTCCATATCGGGCTTTTGGGATGGCGTTCCCATTCGTAGTATATCCAGGTGGGGATGTTGGTGCGTATAGCGCTTTTGTATGGTTTTAATGAGATGTATTTCGAAACGTCAGACTTGTTGATTTCAGTACCCTTTTCCTCAATGACGACCTTGTTGCTTTTTACCAGATATTTCCCTTCTGGGACAAAACGGCGTAAGGTACATGACGACAGCATGGCTGCCGCAAGCATGACAAGAATAATATGGAACCATTTGCCTTTCACAAGGAAGTTGGATTTTCGACAAAGGTAAGGATTATTTCTTTACACCACCTCGGCAACAGTGAAATTGCTGCCACCGATGAATACCACGTCACCGAAATGCGCATTGTTGACAGCAGAACGGTAGGCGTGACTTACGCTTTCAAACACCTGTCCGCGCAGGCCGAGGTCAAAGGCTTTCTGCGCTAAGATGTTGGCGTCCAATCCTCTGGGGATGTCGGCTTTACAGAAATAATACTCGGCGCTATGGGGAAGAAGCTGCAATACACTGTCAATGTCCTTGTCGTTGACCATGCCAAGGACGAAATGCAGCTTATTATATTGCATCTCAGCTAGTTGCAGCACCACTTCCTTAATACCGGCAACATTGTGCCCTGTGTCGGCGATGGTCAGCGGATCTTGGCAAAGGATTTGCCAGCGTCCCATGAGGTGCGTGTTGCGAATCACCTTGGCGATGCCGTCACGGATGATGTCTTCCGAGAGATTGAATTTTTCGCGAAGCAAGTCAAGGGCACACATCACGGTGGCGAGGTTTTTCTGCTGGTAGTTGCCCATCAGCGGGATTTCGAGGGCTTCCATGTAAAGCTCGCTGTTTTTCCAAACATCGTATTTTTGCACTTGGTTGGATTCGATATGGATTTTGTCGCAGTCGAAAATCTGGTCGGCGAAAAGGATGGGACTGTTGCATTCCTGCGCCTTGTCGATGAAGACCTGCTGGGTTTCAGGGTGAGTCTCGCCAATGACGACGGGGATACTTGGCTTGATGATGCCCGCTTTTTCGTAGGCGATTTTGGCCCTTGTGTCGCCCAAAAACTTCATGTGGTCAAAGTCGATGTTGGTGATGACACTCAGCTCGGGCGTGATGAGGTTGGTGGAGTCCAAACGGCCGCCCATACCCACCTCGACGATGGCGATGTCGATTTTTTCCTTTGAGAAAAAGTCGAAAGCCATGCCCACGGTCATCTCGAAGAAGGAGAGTTCCATCGCCTCGAACTTGTCTTTGTATGTCTCGATGAATTGCACCACGTTCTCCTCAGGAATCATCTCGCCGTTGATGCGGATGCGCTCACGGAAGTCGCGCAGGTGGGGCGAGGTGTAAAGACCAGTCTTGTATCCCGCTTCCTGAAACACGGAAGCGAGCATGTGCGAGACGGAGCCTTTGCCGTTGGTGCCGGCCACATGCACCGACTTGAAGTCGTTTTGTGGGTTGTTGAGGAGGTTGAGGAGTTGGATGGTGTTGTTCAGGTCGGCCTTGTAGGCGGCGGCTCCGATGCGTTGGTACATCGGCAGCTTGTTGAACATCCAGTCGAGAGTCTCGGTATAATTCATAGGCGATGATAATAATAGGAATACTATTCTTACCGTCATTGCCGGCCTGACCCGCAATCTCCCATGTGAAAGGATGTTATCTTCGCGCTTGGGAGATGGCGGATGTTCCTCCGCCATGACGGTAAAAGGGTTATGGAAATATATCCCGGCTTAGTGACATTTATTTGTTGATGACAAAAGTGTAAGTGATGGTGCCTTTTTGCTCATCAGGAGCATTGGGGTCGGCGGCGAAGGTCGAGCGCAAGGCTGCTTGTATGGCTTTCTGACGCATCTCGGAGTTGATGATGGTGGTGCCTTTTTGCTTGATTTCAGCGCGTGTCACCTTGCCTGCGGGATTCACCAATATCTCTACCACGATGATGCCTTCTTCGCTGAAATCGTCATTGGGACGATGAAGGCTTTTGGCACCGCGACCGCCGAGGTCATAGCCCGCGCCGTTGCCTCTTCCGCCGTTGCCTTCGTATTGTCTGACACCGGCCAAACCATTCGGGTTGCCTTGGTCGCCAGGTTGTCCTGTGATGCCTTCCGAACCGCCAGCTTGTGGGTTGTTGCTGCCACGATAGATGGCCCTGTTGTTGACGGTAGGTTTGGGCTGCTCTGCGGGTTTCTCCTGCTTTGGCTTGGTGTTTTTGGGCTTCTCAATGGCAGGGGCCTCTTCATCGTTTTGCGTGACGATATCTTCCTTGCTGGTGCTCTTTTGTTGCTGAGGTTGTGCGGCTTGTGGAATGGCAGGCTTCTCGGGTTGAATGTTGCCCATGCCTTGGTTCATCATGCCCAAGTCGACCTCAACGCCTTCCTCCCCAGGCAACGGGAGCGGCGTCCTAAAGGCCATTAGGAACAAGACAAGCACAATCAAGGCATGGACGATGATGGTCCCTGCTACAGCTATGCCTTTGTCTTTCTTTTCTTTGTTTTCCATGATGCCTATTTTTTTGGTGCGGTGGCCAAGATGACCTTATGGTTGTTGCCAGTGGCGTTGTTGATGTCGTTGACGGCATCAATAACATTCACAATATATTGCACAGGAACGCTCTTGTCCGAACGCAGCACTACAGTTGCTTGGTTGTCGTTGCCGATGCTGGCGTTGATGAGGTCGGTGAGTTGGGTTTCGTCGGCGGGCGATTCATTCACGAAATACTGGTACTGCTCGTTGACATAGACCGTGACAGTCTGTTTGGCCATGGTCTTGCTGTTGCTTGATGGCAGCATGAGCTTGATGGCGTTTGGGGCGACCAAAGTCGAAGTCAGCATGAAGAAAATCAGCAGCAGGAACACCAAATCCGACATGGATGAGGAGTTGAAAGTGGGTTCGACCTTATTTCTTGATTTGATGGCCATAATGTGCTGGTTTTATGCGGGTTCGTTCAAGACATCCATAAACTCGGTAGCTTTGGCTTCAAGCAGGTTGACGACCTTCTGGATTTTGGTTGAGAGGATGGCGTGGAAGAAATAGGCAACGATACCGACAATCAAACCGCCGACGGTGGTTACCATGGCTGTATAGATGCCATTTGATAAGGTGGTAATGTCAAGGTTGTTACCTGCCATCGACATGTCGTAAAAGGCGCGAATCATGCCTATCACAGTACCCAAAAAACCGATCATCGGGGCAGCACTGGCAATCATGGCGAGGATGTTGACACCGCGTTCCAGCTGCGCCACTTCGATGTTACCCTCATTCTCGATGGCCGAGTTGATGTCGCCCAAAGGACGGCCGATGCGCGACAAACCCTTTTCGATCATCCTGGAGATAGGGGTGGAGTTGCCACGACACAAGGCCTTTGCGGAGTCAAGTTTGCCGTCTTTCATGTATTCACGGATGCGGTCCATGAAGCTGGCATCGTATTTCGTGGCACGCGTAACGACAATGTAGCGTTCGATGAAAATGTATACCGCAATGATGGACAAAACGGCCAATACAATCATAATCCAACCACCTTTGGTGGCAAGTTCAAAAGCTGAAAGTTTTTCTGTTTGTGTTACGGTTTCTGCTGCGGCTGTTCCCAAATCATTGACAGCCTCTTGGATTTGCAAAAGATTCATATTTTGTTTAATTGTTGATCTGTTGAATTGTTTAATTGTTGATTGTCGTAGAGACGTGGTGCGCCATGTCTCTACATAATAACAAAAATCATCGTGTTTTATTGCCTTATCGCATGTCTATCACATCCACGTTAGGGTGTTTTTTCGTATCGAAGGTGAAGAATTTGTCATCCAAATTTTGGTCGAATTTCATCTCGTCTATGGTGAGAATCAGCTTTGTTCCATCTTCCATGTATACATCCATGCTGCTGATTGCCAATTTGTTGGGATTGGCGCGTAAGGTGATGCGGCGGTATTGCCCTATTGGGCTGGCCAGCTCAATGGTGGCGTTGCCTTTCGCATCCATGCCCGTGAGGGTGGCGGCATAGTTTTCGTCCAAAGAAGTGAGGAGCTTCAAAGGCGTGTTGTCCTCGCCTTCTGTGGCATTGCTGACCATGACTTCTTCTTCGTCAACGAGGTAGGTCCAGATGGTTTTGCCGTCCGAAATGATTTGTTGTTCGACCATTTCCACCTTGTAGGCCTCGCCTTGCAGCCAAGCCTTGCCTTGCTGGGCATCGGTGCTGAGTCCTTCAGTACCGATTTGGTACTTGTAGTCCAATTCCACATTCTTGTGGCTCTTCATCTGGTTGACCATGAGGCGGATGAGTGCCTCGGCGTTGTTTTGTGCGGTAACAGCCTGTGTAGCAAACAATAAGAACAAGCAGGCGATGATGTTTCGAGTTTTCATTTTCAATATCCGTTGTCTGTATTGTAGATGTCCCGCAAAATCTGTTCCAAAGCGGCTTCTGAGGTCACTTTCACCTCGCGTGACTTGCTGCCGGAGAATGGGCCTACGATGCCTGCGGCCTCCAGTTGGTCGATGATACGGCCGGCACGGTTGTAGCCGAGTTTCAGTTTGCGCTGGATCATCGAAGTGGAGCCTTGTTGGGTCTGCACCACGATACGGGCGGCTTCCTCAAAGAGGCTGTCGCGCTCGCCTTCGTCGTCTATGTCAACGCTTTCACCTTCTTCTTCAGGTACCTCAGGCAGCATGAACGGCTCGGCGAAGCCACGTTGCTCGCCGATGAACTTGGTGACGGTTTCCACCTCGGGCGTGTCGATGAAGGCGCATTGCAGACGCACCAGGTCGTTGCCTGTGGAGAGCAGCATGTCGCCGCGACCGATAAGTTGGTTGGCACCGCTTTGGTCGAGGATGGTCTTCGAGTCGACTTGTGAGATGACACGGAAGGCGATACGTGCCGGGAAGTTCGCCTTGATGGAACCCGTGATGATGTTGACCGAAGGACGCTGCGTGGCGATGATGAGGTGGATGCCGATGGCACGCGCCAACTGGGCGATACGGGCAATGGGGGCTTCCACTTCACGGCCCGCCGTCATGATGAGGTCGGCGAACTCGTCAACAATCAGCACGATATAAGGAAGATAACGGTGTCCCTCTGTAGGCAACAGTTTGCGCGCCTTGAACTTATCGTTGTATTCGATGATGTTGCGGCACTCGGCGGCTTTTAGCAGGTCGTAACGCTGGTCCATCTCGATGCACAAGCTGTTGAGTGTGCGTACCACTTGTTTTACATCGGTGATGATAGCGTCCTCTGAATCTGGCAACTTGGCCAGATAATGTTTTTCGATGCGTTTGTAAAGCGTCAGCTCCACCTTCTTCGGGTCGACCATGACGAATTTCAGCTCCGAAGGATGCTTGCTGTAAAGCAACGAGGCGATGATGGCGTTCAGGCCAACTGACTTACCTTGTCCTGTGGCACCTGCCATGAGGATGTGTGGACTCTTGGCGAGGTCGAAGACGTAGGTCTCGTTCGAGATGGTCTTGCCGATAGCGCAAGGTAAGGCGTATTTCGAGTTCTGGAATTTCTCCGAAGCCAGCACGCTGCGCATGGAGACCGTCTCGGGCTTGCTGTTCGGCACCTCAATGCCAATGGTGCCCTTGCCTGGGATGGGTGCGATGATACGGATGCCCAAAGCGGCCAAACTCAAAGCAATGTCGTCTTCCAGGTTCTTGATTTTCGAGATACGTATACCAGCGGCAGGAACGATTTCGTATAAAGTCACCGTAGGACCAATGGTGGCCTTGATTTTGTCGATGGCAATGCCATAGTTGCCCAAGGTCTCTACAATCTTGTTCTTGTTGGCCTCCAGCTCTTCATTGTTGATTTCGCCTTTTTGCCCACCATAGTCGTTGAGCATGTCGAGAGTCGGAAACTTGTAATCGCGAAGCTCATAGCGGGGGTCAAAAGGCGTGTCCAAGGTGTGGTGTTCCATGTTTTTGGGCTTTTCCACGACCTCTTCCTTGGGCGTTTCTTCTATGACCAGCTCGACATCCTTGTCGTCTTTCTTCTCTGCGACAGCATCTTGAACTTTAGCATCGTCAGTAGTTGTTACAACAGGGTCAAGCGTAATGGCTGTTTCTTCGCTGTCTGTGGGCTTTGTGAAGACATTCTCTTTCTTTTCCTTGTTATCTTCGGGGCTGACGATTTCAAATGAAGGGTCCTTGGTGAACGAGGTGACGGGAGGAAGATGGTCTTCTTCATCCTCTTCATGCTTATTGTCGTTGTTGTCTATGGTATCAGGGCCTTCGTTTATAATGTTTTCTCTATTATTTACACTGTTCTCCCCGTATTGTTCCTTGATGCGTTGCTCGGCGATTATGGCAGCCTGATGGCGGCGTTCGTCTTCGCGCTTTTCACGCAACTCCTTGAAATAGTTGAGCGTAAGGTTGAATTGATATACCGCAAAGACCAAAAATAGGAAAATGAGAATGAGCATGACACCAATCCAGCCTAGGTAGTTTTGCAGTACAGTGTTGAGCCAAAGGCCTACGGCACCACCTAAGACGGCGCATGACGAGAGGCCCACTTGGGGGTTGGAGAGGAAGCCGAAGAACAACGGCATCCAAACAAGACACAACAGCGCATATTTCCAAATGCTCCACATCTTGATTTGGGCAGCATCGGTTAGCCGTAAGCCGATGATTGTCAGTAGATAAACAAAGAAGAAAGCACCGATGCCGAATGACTCCTTAATGAGCGTTTGACCGAGGAACACGCCTACACTGCCTTTCAGGCTGTCAACATTTTCCTTTTGGTTGAGTATCTTTTCTCCCACTCCAATCTCTTGATAGTGACCACTGAAAAAGTTCACCAAATAGGAAATCAAGGCGATGCCTAGAAACACGGCAAGGCAGATGAACAGGATGCCGATGATTCGCGTCACACGACCGTCGGTTTCCTTCTTTTCTTGGCCTTTCTGAGGCTTGGAGTCCTTGTTTTTAGGGGCTTTGTCGCTCTTTTTAGGTTTCTCCTCTTTTTTCTTCTCTTCAGTTATGATGGGTTGTTCCTCCTGCAACTCGGCCTCGGGTAAGGCTTTCTGCTTGAAGGTGTTTTCTTTACGGTTGTTTCCTGCTGCCATTTTCAATCTTTTGTTATAACTTGCAAAAATAAAGAAAAATGTTGGTATGTTTATGGGTTTGAGGACGATTTTGGGCAAAAAAATAGGCTGCCTGAAATGGCAGCCTGAATTTTTTGTTTTTGTGTCTACTTCGGAATCCTAAACATCCTCTTCCAGCGGATGCCGCCATTCTCCTTATCCCTTGACAGCCAGATGAGCACGGGCTTGCCAACGATATGGTTCTCGGGAACGTAACCCCAATAACGAGAGTCAGCGGAATTATGACGGTTGTCGCCCATCATCCAGTAGTAGTCCATCTCAAAGGTGTAGCTGTCTGCCTGTTGCTCGTCGATGAAGATTTTGTCTCCAATCACCTTTATGTTGTGCAACTCGTATGCGTGAATGACTCGCTCATACAGTGGCAAAGTGTTGACATCCAGCTTCACAGTTTCCCCTTTCTTCGGAATATATATAGGTCCGAAGTTGTCCACATTCCATGGATAGAGGTCGGGACGGTTGGGGAAGAGGCTCGTGTTGAGGCCTTGTCCCGGGGCCTGGATGTTGCGCATCACTGAAGAGATATAAGGCAGCTTGATTAACTCATCGGCTACTTTCGCGCTGATGTTGAGGACAAAGGTGTTCGGATCGGCGGTGCGGTAGCCCTCAGTGATGTTGTACTTATCCAAGGTCTGCTTGTTGATGCCGCCACTGGTAGTCACCACGGTGTAGTTAAACTGCATGTTCTCAGGCTCGTAGGCCTTCTCATTGTTGATATACACCACACCGTTGACGATTTTCAAGCTGTCGCCAGGCATGCCGATGAGGCGTTTCACATAGTTTTCGCGCTTGTCAACGGGATGGCTGATGACGTTGCCGAAGTTCTGGTGGTCGCTCCAAACGGTTTGGCGGCCATATTCGCGCACGAGGTCATAATAGCTGATGCTGCTCTGGAAGATGTCGCAGACCGTGTCGCCAGCGGGATAGTTGAACACGATGGGGTCGTAGCGTTTCATCGTCGACACGCCAGGATAGCGGTGATAAGGCAACTTAATCCATTCCACATACGATTTTTTGGTCTTGCTGAACGGCAAAGTGTTGTGTACAAAGGGGAATGCGATCGGTGTGTTGGGACGCTTGGGTCCATAATGTATCTTACTGACAATCAAATAATCACCGACGCAAAGCGACTTCTCCATACTCGACGTGGGGATGGTGAAGGCCTCGAAGACGTAGGTCCTGATGATCAGTGCGGCGACCACTGCAAAGACGATAGCGTCGAACCACTCGCGGCCTGTCGATTTCTTGGGTCTCGTAGTCGTGGCGGGGTCTTGGTATTTGTCGTTTTTGGCGATGACAGGGAAGAAAATGAAGGGCAAAATGAGCAGCAGCATGAAGATGTTGATATAGGGGAAGACGATGAAGAACCACCACCAGAATTTCTTGTGTTTGCCGATGATTTTCAGCATGACAAAGATGTTGTAATAGGGGATGAGGCTGTACCAGCCTTTTTGTCCAGCGGCCTCAAACTGCTTCCAGCAAAACGCAATCGGGATGGTGAAGAGGGCCGGGACGATAAGAATGAAAAGTATGAGTGACATTTTTATTTGTGATTTCTTTGTTAACGAAAGGATAATTGAAATAGTATTTTCGGCTGCAAAAGTAGGAATTATTTCTATAGCAGCCAATCGCAGGCTTCTATGCAGTGAATGGTTTTGAATTTTTTTTATCTAAAATACTAATAATCGTTTAATTACAAACATCAAACTGCACTTTTTGGAAAGTTTTTAGAACAAATCCTCCATCCCAAACACTCCCGTCTTCCCAATAAGGAATTCTGCCGCTGCAATAGCACCCATGGCGAAACCTTGTCGGTTGTATGCCTCATGGGTGAGGGTGATTTTGTCGGCGGGCGACTCCGCCATCACGCTGTGGATGCCGTTCACCTCGCCTTCGCGCGTCACCTTAATATATAGGGTATGGTCTGAGGGTTCGTCGATGCACCAACGGCTGTAGTCGTGATTGACGGAGAGGATATCATTGGCAAGTTTCACGGCGGTGCCGCTGGGATTTTTCCGCAAACTTGGCTAACTGCTTGTTGAGCATGAACATGATGTTCATCCCGATGCTGAAGTTGGGCGCAGTGAAGAGGCTTAGCTTCTCGGCCAAACAACGTGCCTTGATTTCCTCGAAATGCTCCTGCCAGGCCGTGGTGCCCACGACAATCGGGATATGCAAGTCAAAACAGCGGTGAATGTTCCCTACCACCTGGTCAGGTTGGCTGAAGTCAATGGCGACATCGGCCTGTTTCAACTTTTCAAGGCGTTCTTCCCATTCTTGGGCATTGTCGATGGTGACGACGACTACATGCTGGCGGGCAAGGGCGGCTTTTTCCACCTCATGGCCCATTTTTCCGTATCCTATAATGGCGATTTTCATGGCTAAAAGTTCAGTTTAAACGACAATCCCACTTGGGCGTGGCTAAAAGTTCAGTTTAAACGACAATCCCACTTGGGCGTATTGCGGCATTGGCACTGGTGTTTCCACTGGTCTCAAGTATGGGTCGACGTTGATACTCAGGTCGTCGCTGATGTCGTAGGTGTAAAGGTGCCCATCCACCACTGCATCGATGATGTTCAAGCCGTACCAGGCCACGGTGAGGATGGTAAACAACTCAAAGTTACGGCGATACGATTCCTTGTATGTCTGCAATTGCCCCTCTGCGTATTTGTTGGCCAACTGGGTCTCATAGTCAGTCAAGGTTACACCCTCAGGTAGGTCGCCTGTCTTATATTCGTAAGCATGGAGATAGGAGCGATACTCGGAGAAGTTGCGGTACGAAAAGTAACCGATGCCCCCTAAGCCAGCATAGACGATGGGTACTTTCCACCATTTGCGATTATAAATCTGCCCCAATCCAGGCAGACAGGCCGACATGATGGCGGCTTTCGCTGGACGGCTGAGCTTTTTGTCTTTGTTTGGCTTGGCGGTTTTCGTTTCCTTGACAACGGTATCGGCGGTGATGATGGTGTTGTCTACGGTGTCAAATACCACATTTTGCGCTTCCGTTTTTTGAAAGGCGATGAGGATTAGGAGGCCCAAAAGAAACAGGAAACGGCGCGGCATAGCGTTTATTTGTGGTTGAAGAGTTCCATGATGCGGTCAAACTCGGCCTCGTCCTTGAAGTCGATGACCACGCTGCCGTGGCCTTTGATGTCGCGCTTCACCTTCACCTTGGTGTTAAGTGTCTGCGACAAAGTTTTTATTTTGTTCTTGAAATGCTCGGGGATGAAGTTTGTCTGCTTCTTTTCCTTACCACTGTTTTTGGCTTTGTCGGCCATTTCCTCGGTCTGGCGCACGTTCATCTCGTCCATGATAATCTGTTGGAGGAGCTTAAGTTGTTCTTCCTTGTCGCTGATGTTGATGAGGGCGCGGGCGTGACCCATGCTGATGTGACCGTCGCGGATGGCGATTTGTACCTCGGCGGGCAACTTCAACAGCCTTAAGAAGTTGGCTACTGCACTACGGCTCTTGCCTACTTTCTCGCTCACTTCCTCCTGTGTCATGTTGCACTCGTCGATGAGACGCTGGTAGGAGATGGCTACTTCGATGGCGTTGAGGTTTTCGCGGTGGATGTTTTCGATGAGGGCGAGTTCAAGCATTTGCTCGTCGTTGGCCACACGGATGAAAACGGGGATGGTTTTTAACCCTGCCATCTTGGAGGCACGCAGACGACGCTCACCCGAGATGAGTTGGTATTTGTTGTAGCCGAGTTTTCGTACCGTAACGGGTTGAATCACACCTTGCTCCTTGATGGATTGTGCCAATTCGCGCAATGCCGTTTCATCGAATTCTGTGCGGGGTTGAAATGGGTTGGTTTCTATGAGGTTGATGTCGATTTCGGCGACTGCACCAGCCACGAAATCGCCGCTGATGTCCTTGCTGGTGATGTCGGTCTCGGGGCTACCAAGAATGAGGTCAAGGCCTTTTCCTAAACCTGATTTCTTCGTCTCTGCCATGGTGGTTATGCGTTAGGGTTGGACATGTTGTTTCTTTCAAGGATTTCGCGGGCCAGGTTGAGGTAGTTGATGGCTCCGGTGCTGTTGGCATCATACATGACGATGGTCTTGCCGTAGCTCGGCGCTTCGCTCAAGCGCGTGTTGCGGTTGATGATGGTGTTGAACACCATGTCTTGGAAGTGCATCTTCACCTCTTCCACCACCTGCTTCGAAAGGCGCAACCGTGTGTCGAACATGGTGAGAAGGATGCCTTCGATGTCGAGGTCGGGGTTGAGACGGCTTTGCACTATCTTGATGGTATTCAGTAGTTTGCCAAGACCTTCAAGGGCGAAATACTCACATTGCACGGGGATGATGACCGAGTCGGCGGCAGTGAGCGAGTTGACGGTGATGAGTCCCAGCGATGGCGAGCAGTCGATGATGATGAAGTCGTATTCCTTTTTGATGGGGGCGAGGAGTCTCTTCATCATCAGTTCACGCTCGGGCAGGTTGATCATCTCGATTTCTGCGCCCACGAGGTCGATGTGGGCTGGGAGCAGGAAGAGGTTGGGTGTTTCCGTCTCGGTGATGACCGTCTTCGGGTCCACTTGGTCGATGATGCACTCGTAAATGCTCGTTTCCACTGTCCTTGGGTCGACACCAACGCCGGAGGTGGCGTTGGCTTGCGGGTCGGCGTCGATGAGGAGGGTCTTATATTCCAAAACGGCCAAACTGGCCGCCAGGTTGATGGCGGAAGTGGTCTTGCCCACACCGCCCTTTTGGTTGGCGATTGCTATTATCTTTCCCATTTTTTATCACTCGTTTTGCTTGCAAAATTACGCATTTTTGACCCGTTTTATTGTGGCTGTTTTCGGAAAGTTATCAACACCCGCGCGTTTTGTTGATAAGTTTCTGTGTGGACGATGTTTTGCAACAAAAAAAAAGCCGCGATAATTCGCAGCCTTTGTGTTTGTGTTTGTGGCGAGGAGGTTATTTGTCCAGATTGTCGAACCACCTGTCGATGGCGCTGTCGATTTCGCTGTGGCTTTCGCCTTCAGTGTGTTCGTAGCGGCGCGGCTCGGGTTGGTCGTAATAGTCGGCAGGATATTCGCCGGTCTCGATGTAGTTGATGGCATCATTGAGACCCTTGGCAACCTTCTCAAAGTCTTCCTTGTAGAGAAAAATCTTGTGTTTCTCATAGAAGAAGCGCTGTTGGTCTTCATCGAAACGGCGCTTGCTTTCGGTTATGGTGATGTACTTTTCGTCGTTCTTCGTTGACTTCACATCGAAAAAGTAAGTCCTCTTACCTGCTTTCACTGCCTTTGAGAACAACTCGTCCTTTTCTTTCATTTCATTTTCTTCCATCATGTCTTTCAATAATTTGATTCTTTCTAATTGGTCTTTTTTGTTTGAAAAGTGGGGCAAAAATAGGAAAAAATTGGATATTGCTCTCTTTTATGTATTATTTTTGCACTCAAAATATGTAATCCCATGGAATTGAATTTGAAACGTCCTATCGCTTTTTTCGACTTGGAAACGACGGGCTTGAACACTTCCCACGACCGCATCGTTGAGATGAGCGTCCTGAAAATCAATGTGAACGGTGACGAGGAACAACGCGTATGGCTGTTTAATCCTGAGATGCCCATTTCCGCTGAATCCACTTCGGTACACGGCTATACCAATGAAATGGTGGCCGACAAGCCCACTTTTCGCGAGAAGGCCAAGGAAATCGCATTGTTTATCGGCAATGCTGATTTGGCAGGCTATAACATCCTAAAGTTCGACCTGCCGATGCTGGTGGAGGAGTTCCTTCGCGTGGACTATGACTTCGACCTCAAGGACCGTGACTTCATCGATGTGATGAATATCTACATGAAGATGGAACCGCGCAACCTGAAGAGTGCCTATCGCTATTTCTGCCATGCTGAGCTGGAAGGCGCACATGGTGCCATGGCCGATACCAAAGCCACATACGATGTGCTTCGTGCTATGCTTGACAAGTATGAAGGTGTTGAATATGAGGATGGTAAAGGGAACAAATCACAAGGCCCTGTCAACGACATGAAACAACTCTCCGAGTTTTCTGCGCATCATAGGAATGCCGACCTTTCTGGACAAATCATTTTCGACGACGAAGGCAAGGAAGTCTTTATGTTTGGAAAGCACAAGGGCAAGAGGGTGGAGGACGTGTTCCGCATCGAGCCGCCTTATTATGCATGGATTATGAACAACGACTTCCCGCGCTATACGAAAAAAGTGGTGACGGCCATCAAGTTGCGTATGGGTGGCAAACAAGTAAAGAAGTAATGTCATGAAAATCATTTGCATAGGCCGCAATTATCTGGCGCATGTAAAGGAACTCGACAACGACTTGCCGACAAAGCCCATGTTTTTCATGAAGCCTGAAACGGCCTTGTTGCCTGTGGGCGAGGCCTTCCCTTACCCCAATTTCAGCCAAAAGGTTCATTACGAGACGGAATTGGTGCTGCACATTTGCAAGTCGGGCAAAGCGATAGAAGAGAAAACGGCTTCCGAGTATTACGATGCCATCACCGTGGGTATTGATTTCACCGCCCGCGACCTGCAAAGTGAATGTAAGGCCAAAGGCCATCCTTGGGAAATCGCCAAGGCGTTTGATTGCTCGGCTCCAATAGGCAGTTTTAAGAAAATCAGCGCATTGAAGCATCCTGAAGACATTGCTTTTGGCATGAAACTCAATGGCGAATGGGCGCAGCAAGGCCATAGCCGTGATATGATTTTCAGTTTTGACAAGATTGTTTCTTATGTCTCACGTTTCGTCACCTTGAATGAAGGCGACATAATTTTCACAGGGACGCCACAGGGTGTGGGTGAGGTGCATGCCGGCGATAAGTTGGAGCTTTTTTTGGAAGGCGAATCGGTGTTTTGGTTTGGAGTGAAATAAATAATATTCAATAAATTAAATGATAATTACTATGAAAAACCTATTTCTTTTTATTTTATTGGCGGCAGGCTTGCATCTCTCTGCCCAGCCCTTGTGGATGCGCGAAAACGTGATTTCGCCCAAGGGAGACAAGATTGCCTTTTGCTATAAAGGCGATGTCTATGTGGTTGACGTCCAGGGTGGTAAAGCCCAACAGCTGACCACCAATGCTTCCTACGAAACTGCTCCTATCTGGTCGCCCGATGGCAAGCAGATTGCCTTTGCCACCGACCGCAACGGCAACTTTGATGTGTATCTGGTCTCCGCTGAAGGCGGTGTGCCACAACGCATTACGACCAATTCAGCTTCCGAGTTGCCATTGGCTTTTTCTCCCGATGGGAAAGAGATTTATTTCTCTGCCCAAATCCAGAAGGCGGCTGAAAATGTGCAGTTTGCCTCGGGTTGGATTACCGAATTGTATAAGGTGAGCACCGAGGGCGGTCGCCCCGAGCAGGTCGTTGCCGTACCGGTGTGCAGCATGTCGTTCGACAAGGACGGCAAGTCGTTCCTCTATTACGACCGCAAGGGCAGCGAGAACAGCTGGCGTAAGCACCACACCTCTTCAGTGGCTCGCGATGTGGTGTATTACAATGCCAAGAAAAAGACCCACACCATGCTGACCACCAATGTCGGCGAGGACCGCGACCCGCGCTATCTGCCCGGCTATAAGGATGTCGTGTTTCTGAGTGAGCGCAATAACGGCAGCTTCAATGTCTATAAAGCTCCCGCCAACGACCTCGAAAAGGTGGAGCAGGTGTCGCATTTCCAAACGCATCCCGTCCGTTTCCTTTCGGTGAGC
>CADAPW010000055.1 GCA_902789915.1 uncultured Bacteroidia bacterium
TTTGAGGGTCGACCTGCTGTGGGGGCAGTTGCCGCAGGCTCCCGTCAGTTCCACGATGACTGTATTGTCGTCGGTGAGTTCCACGAAGTTGACATCGCCACCGTCTTGCTGGAGGTAGGGACGCACTTGTTCAAGGACGTTTTTGACTTTTCTGAGGATGGTTTCTTTATCCATATCTATTACTGTTTGCTGTTTTATTGCGCAGGGACTCACGTCGCCTGCTTATTGTCTATCGCCCCTACAGGGCTCAATTCCTCATCCTTTATTGATAATTTCTTGTGCAATCTTGTCGAAGGCCTTGGTGACAGGTGAATCGGCATCGAGGGCGAGCGGCATGCCGTTGTCGCCACATTCGGCAATCTTTTCCGTAATCGGGATTTGTCCTAAGAGCGACACACCGAGTTGGTCAGCAAACTGCTTTCCGGTTTCCTTGCCGAAGATGTAGTATTTCTTCTCGGGCATGTCGGAAGGCGTGAAGTAAGCCATGTTCTCCACCAAGCCGTAAATCGGGATTTGCAGGGCTTCTTCTTTGAACATCATGGCAGCGCGCAGCACATCGGCAAAGGCCACCTTCTGTGGTGTCGTCACGATGAGGGCACCCGATACATTGTATTGTTGCGCCAAGGTGAGCTGGATGTCGCCTGTTCCGGGAGGCATGTCGACGACCATCCAATCCAGTTCGCCCCAAAGGGTGTCGTTCAACAGTTGGTTCAAGGCGCTGGTGGCCATGGGTCCACGCCATATCAGCGGACGGTCGGCGTCAACGAAGCAACCGATGCTCATCAACTTGATGCCAAAGCGCTCGAGGGGCAGCATCACGGTCTTGCCGTCCTTCTCGAAAGCACCAGGTTGCTCGTTTCCGAGGCCAAACATCATTGGTACGGAAGGCCCGTAGATGTCGGCGTCAATCAAGCCCACGCGCTGGTTGGCACGCGCCAAGGCGACAGCGAGGTTGGCCGCCACCGTCGACTTGCCGACACCGCCCTTGCCCGAAGCCACGGCGATGATGTGCTTCACCTTCGAGAGGGCTGTTTTTTCTTCCACTACTTTGATTTCTATGTCGATGCCTTCGCCGAAGACCTCAGTCAGCGTGCGCTTGGCACCGTTTACCAAGATGTCGTTCTTCGGGTCGTTGGCGTGTTCCATGACGAGGTCGAAACGGATGGCGTTGTCCTTAACCATCAGGTTTTCAACCATGTTCAAGGCAACGATATTATCCCCCTTGGGGAAATAAATGACGTCCTTTAGGACTTCCAAAACATTTTCTTTGTTTAGCATATTGGTGGGTTTATCGAAATAAAATGATTCTAAATAACCCTGCAAAGGTAGTAAATAGTTGAGAGTTGAGAGTTAAGAGTTGAGAGTTTTTTTTCATTCGGAATGCAAAAACCTTTCCACTGCCGCATTAAACATCTCGGGACGCTTGTTTGCCACAAAATGGTCGCCCTCGATGAAGGTTAGCTGAGCATTGGGCAAACTCTTGTAAATAAGCTTGGTATGCGATTCTTTAATCATATCCTTTGTGCCTGCGACAACCAAGACAGGCATGGTCAAAGCGGCCAATTCGGAAGGGTTGATATGCGGCTCGTTGACCATCAGGCCGAGCATCTCGGTGTTGCGCAAGGCTTTTTCCGACTTCTTCGAAAACAGCTTCGCGATGCGGTAGCTAATTTCGATAGGCCATTGGTACAAAGGTTTTACGCCTGAAGGGAAAAGGTTGGCCCCGTTAAGGATCAGTTTTTCAACCCTTTCTGGATATTTCATGGCAAACTCCAAGGCGATATTTCCGCCATCGGAGAAGCCGAGAATAATGGCTTTTGCAATGTATTTTTCGTTCATGAAGTCGTTCAAATCCTCTGCGAATTGTTTGATGGTAAACGGCTTGTCTCCCCGTGGCGACTTTCCGTGGCCTCTCGTATCTATTGCAAATATGCAATATTTCTTTGAAAAATGCGATATTTGATGGGTGAAATATTTGCTATCCTCGCCGTTACCATGGAGGAGAATCAAAGGTTGGCCTTCGCCTTGTTCGATATAATTCAATTGAATATCCATTTGTTGTTTGGTTTTTGAGTTTCCCCTTTTGGGAATGGAGTTGTTATCATTTTTAATGGCGGTGGCATTTGGCACTCAAAGTGTGTAGATTTTTCTTGCCGCCGCAATATACAAAACATTTGACCTTCCATTCCCGCAGGGAATCTCTATCCATTCAAATAGTTTTTCCTTTCTTCTTCCGATAACTTCTCAATCGCATAACGCAGCATGGTTCGTGGCATGGTCTTGTATCGTGTTGAAAGCCATCCTTTCAAGCGTTGTTCGTCGCGTTTGCCCGCCTCACGGAGGAGCCAACCTACGGCTTTTTGCAGCAGGTCGTGCAAGGGTAGGGGCTTGGCCAAAAAGATGTCGGCGATGGCGTAGGTGTCGTGCAATTCGCCATGGCGGAGAAACTGCATGGTGCTCACTATCCCGATGCGCTGCTCCCAAATCGTCTTGCCGTCGCGGGCGAGGTCGTAAAGCAAGGTTCTGTCCTTGTCCAAAAGCCATGTGCCAAGTAGCTCATAACAGGTCAAGTCTACCAAATCCCAATTATTAATATATTGAGTGTGAGTTAGATAAAAATCAACGCATTGTTGCTGCAAGGTTATGTCTTTCTTTGCATGTTTGAAGATCTGCACCAAGGTCAGCAGGGCAGCCAAACGCATCTCGTGGTATTCGGAGGCGACGCAGGTTTCAAGGTCTTCAAACGAAGTCTCTTGCCAGCATTGTTTCACTACCTCCCTCGTCACTGGCACTTTGATGCCTAGGAACTTGTCGCCCTCGCCATATTGCCCCTTTCCTGTCTTGAAAAAGCGCGACAGATTGACGGCTTGTTCTGGGTCTTGACGAGAAAGGATTTCTTTGTATAGCCTGCAATTCATATTTTCTCCTTTTTTATGCCCAACACACACCACCTAACAAACGGTATCCTTTTGATGATTTCGTTCAGTACAAACGGAATCGTCATCACGGCCACAAAAAGAATGGCATACATCATCCAAGGGGCCAAGTTGGTGTACATTTTCATCATGTAGCCCAAAGCGGCAATTACAAGATAATGAACGATATAGACACCGAAGCTGTTACGGGTCATGTAGCCAGCAAAAGCACCTGTGCGGTCGAATTTTGCCTTGAACCATCCCATCATCGCCAAGCACATCAGCCAGCCATAAAGGCAGTTGAGCGGGCTGCCCAGATACTGCGGCGAAGTATTGTCTTGTCCGAAGGTGGTGATAATCAACACTGTGCCCGCAACGACTGCACTTGCCATCAGTGGAATCCAAGCTTTTTCCAGCTTTTCCTGCACTTCGTCGTGAGAGAAAACGAAATAACCCATCAGGAAGGGAATCAGGTAAAAGCCGGGTTTATACAAGTTCCAAAGACCGTCCAAAGATTCCGGACGAGGTTGTTGTACCAACGTCTGCTCGCCAACCCAAAATAGCACGCCCATCAAGATGATGGCTACAAAATTGGCTTTTCCGCACCAGTTCCAAAGCTTGTCGTTTTTGTCGATAGCGCGCACCAACAGCAGCACTAAACACAATAACCAAAGCACTTGAATGAACCACAATGGCCCCGTGCCGCTGAATGTCATTATGAAATACTTTGCTATTGCTGGCACGCCATCAAAAACGCCTTGCCTTGAGGCCACAACAGTATTGAAATAACCGACCATCCAATGGAACACGAACAAGCCGATAGTGCCTGGCACCAACAGTTTGCGGGTACGGACCTTGAACCATTCCTTGGCCGACTGTTTCTGCAACGCATATCGGGCGCTGACGCCTGCCAGCAAAAACAACAATGGCATAAACCAAGGGTAGAGGATATACATTACCACGTCCTGATACTGCTTGCACTCTGGATAGGTGCCGAACCCACCGATACCACCAAAGACGCCTTTGTTGTTATAGAAATAAAAGACATGGTAAAACAGCACCAAGAGCACTGTCACCCAGCGTAAATTGTCGATCCAATGCTTTCTATTCATTGTACGAATCTCCTTGTTTTTCATATTTTGTGGCAAAAGTATGAAAGAATTGCACAAGTTGGATTTTTTTCGCAAAAAATCTTCATTTCATGGTTTTGGCGATACAAATTAGAAATGTTTTTTCTTATTTTTGCGCACTTGTTTTCGATATTTCTCGGAAAATAACGGACAAAATTCTATAAAATTTCAATAAAATGAAAAGAGTAACTATCCTAATTCTCTTGGCCATGAGCACCCTTTTCGCCGTGGCCCAAACTGGTCGTATCGACTTGCGCAGCGAGTCGAAGGCTGAGTGCGTCAAAAGCGACATGACCAGCCTTCAAGCCTCGTTTTCTTTCTCCTCGATTCAGGCGGAAGACTACCAAAGCGACAGAGGCGTTTTTTCATGGATCAGCCTTCCGAACACCGTCATCGGCGGCAACGAGGGCGAGCCTCAGGTTCCTGTCGTCAATGAACTGATTGCCATTCCTGTCGGTGCCAGTCCGCGCATCGAAGTGACGAGCTTCAGCGTTACCGACTACCGCCTTGAAGACTACGGCATCCACACCTTGGTGCCGCGTCAGCCTTCGCTGCGTAAGGACCTCAATCCCGAGGATGTGCCATTCGTCTACAACGCTGCAGCATACCAAACCCGTGGTCTCGCCACCGCTCCCCGAGCCTATGTCAATGTTGACGGCAACATGCGTGGCATTTGCGTTGGCAAGATGAGCATCGACCCCGTCAGCTACGACCCTGTCAATAATACGTTGCGTGTGTTCAACGACATTGAAGTGGAGGTCTTCTTCGACGGTGCCGACGCGCAAGCCACTGAAGACCAACTTCTCAGCACCTATAGTCCCTATTTCGACATCATTTACGCTCAGATGTTCAACGGTCGCGCCGTGTTGGATATTTATTCCGACCATCCCGACCTCTACACTACACCCGTGAAGATGATTGTCATTACCAATTCGACATACGCCAGCAACACCACTTTCCAAAACTGGGTGACTTGGAAGAAGCAAAAGGGTATCTACACCACCGTTTACAATACTTCCACGACGGGCACGTCGGCTTCGGCCATCAAGACCTTCATCCGCAACTGCTATAACACCGATGCTCCGACCTTCGTCGTTCTTGTGGGCGATAAGGATGTCATCCCCGCTGCCACTACCAGTAACACTACCAGCAAAGTCACCGACTTGTACTACTCCAGCACCACGGATAGCGACCTTTATCCTGAGATGTTCCTGAGCCGTATGCCCATATCATCTACAACCGAGTTGACCAATCTGCTCAACAAGATTTTGACTTATGAGCAGTACACCATGGCTAATCCTTCCTATCTGGACGAGACCTTGCTCATCGCAGGTTGGGATGGAACTTGGACCAATAAAGTGGGCAAACCCACCATCCAATATGCCAACACGTATTATTTTAATTCTTCTAATGGCATCACCCCCCATGTCTTCCTGACGACTGGTTCTGGCCAAACCACTTGTTACAACTATATTAACAACGTTGGTTTCGCCAATTATACGGCTCACGGCAGTGAATCAGGCTGGTCCGACCCGAGTTTTTCTGTAAGCAATGTCAATTCGATGACCAACAACGACAAGTATTTGTGGGCCATGGGTAACTGCTGTTTGGCTGCCAACTGGGGTTATAGCGGAACTTGCTTTGCTGAAGCCATGCTGAGAGTTGCCAACAAAGGAGCTTTCGGTTATATCGGTTCTTGCCCTGAGACGTATTGGTGGGAGGACTACTACTTTGGAGTAGGTGCTACCACCACTTACAACCAAATGCCTCAGATGAGCAATACTACTACGGGTTGCTATGATGCCATGTTTGACGACACTGGCTTCAACACATTGAATTCCGTGCCTTTCATTGGCAATCTCGCCGTGGCATACTCACATGCGGGCAGTTATCAATACAGTGTTAGTGATAAGTATTATTGGGAAGCCTACCATTGCTTGGGCGATGGTTCCGTGATGCCTTTCCATAAGGTTCCGGACCCCAATGTGGTCAGCCATGATCCCACCTTCCCTGCCGGTGCCACTTATTTCACCGTGAGTGCCGTACCTGGCTCGTATGTCGCTATCACCCAAAACAACGAAATCATCGGTGTGGCCGTGGTGCCTTCTTCGGGTACCGTCAATGTGCCTGTCACGCCTGTGACTTCTGGCAATGTGATGATTGTAGTCACACGTCAGCAACGCGTGCCATACGTCACCACGCTTCAGGTGACCAGCCAAGCCTCCGAATATACCATCACCGTGTCGGCCAACCCGACCAACGGCGGTACCGTCACTGGCGGTGGTACCTACCCCACAGGTTCGACCCGCACCGTGACTGCAACGGCCAACACGGGTTACACCTTTGTGAATTGGACTGAGAATGGCAATGTTGTCTCCACCAATGCCAACTATACCTTTACTTTGAACTACCACCGCAACCTTGTGGCCAACTTCGCTGTCCCGACCTTCACTATCAATGCCTCGTCTGATCCCGCTGTGGGTGGTGCTGTCACCGTGAGCGGCAATAGAGAGACCTTCACATACGGCTTTGAAGACGGCACCACGCAAGGTTGGACGGCGGCTAACAACGACAACGGCTCGGTGACTTGGGCTGTGGGTCAAAATGGCTATAATCCGTCAGGTTCTTCGGGCACTGTTTACACCACACATGGCGGAAATTATTATATTGGCTCTGTCTACGATGCGTCGAATGCCGTCGACAATTGGCTGATTTCACCTCATTTTATGCTGGGTGGCAGCTTCAGCTTCTATATTAAGGTTACGAACACAAGCTATACGGATTACTATTCTGTCCTTCTGTCGACAGGTACGTCTAGCATCAACCAGTTTACCACCACAATGGTGCCCGCGACCCGTGTGACCTCCACCAACTATGTTTTGGTGAATGTCGATCTGAGCAGTTATTCTGGCCAAGGCTATGTAGCTATCCGCCATACTGCCGCTGCCGACCAAGCCTCCTTGTTGGTTGACGACATCACCATCGTGGAAGGTGTGGATCCCGCCAACGCCAGCGGCACCTTCAACTATGGCGAGACCTGTGTTGTGAATGCCACACCAAACACGGGATACCACTTCGTGAATTGGACCGAAAACGGTGCCGCCGTGTCGTCAAGTGCAAGCTACAGCTTCACTGTGACCAGCGACCGCAACCTTGTCGCTCATTTCTCGAACCAGACGCAAAGCTATACCGTCAGTGTGTCGGCCAACCCGACTGCGGGTGGTACCGTCACCGGTGGCGGCTCCTTCAGCCAAGGCCAGTCTTGCACCGTGAATGCCACACCTGCCACAGGCTACACTTTCACCAACTGGACGGAGAACGGCAACGTGGTCTCTACCAACGCCAGCTACACCTTCAACGTCACGGGCAACCGCACTTTGGTGGCCAATTTCACTGCTGTTCCGCAAAACTACACCATCAGCGTGTCAGCCAACCCGACCAACGGTGGCACAGCCACTGGCGGTGGCACCTTCAACTATGGTCAGAACTGCACTGTGACGGCCACAGCCGCCACCGGCTACACCTTCACCAACTGGACGGAGAATGGCAATTTGGTGTCCACCAATGCCAACTACACCTTCAACGTCACAGGCAATCGCACCTTGGTCGCCAACTTCACCGCTAACACCTACACCATCAATGTGTCGGCACAACCTACCAACGGTGGCACAGCCACTGGCGGTGGCACCTTCAACTATGGTCAGAACTGCACTGTGACGGCCACAGCCGCCACCGGCTACACCTTTACCAACTGGACGGAAAACGGCAACGTGGTGTCCACCAATGCCAACTACACCTTCACTGTGAACGGCAACCGCACCTTGGTGGCGCACTTCACTGCCAACACCTATACTATTAATGTGTCGGCACAACCCACCAACGGTGGCACAGTCACTGGCGGTGGCACCTTCAATTATGGCCAAAGCTGCACTGTGACGGCCACAGCCGCCACCGGCTACACCTTCACCAATTGGACGGAGAATGGCAACGTGGTGTCCACCAATGCCAACTACACCTTCACTGTGAACGGCAACCGCACCTTGGTGGCGCACTTTACCGCCAACACCTATACTATTAATGTGTCGGCTAATCCGGCCAACGGCGGCACAGCCACTGGCGGCGGCACCTTCAATTATGGCCAAAGCTGCACTGTGATGGCCACAGCTGCCACCGGCTACACCTTCACCAACTGGACGGAAAACGGGAATGTGGTGTCCACTAACCCCAACTATACCTTCACCGTGAACAGCAACCGCACTTTGGTGGCTCACTTCACGCAGAACACCTATACTGTCACTGTGGCTGCCAATCCTACCAATGGCGGCACCGTCACAGGTGGCGGCACTTTCAACTATGGCCAGAACTGCACTGTGACGGCAACGGCTGCTTCGGGTTATACCTTCATCAACTGGACGGATAACGGCAGCTTTGTCTCTAGCAGTGCCAACTATACCTTCTCAGTGACCAGCAACTGCAATTTGGTGGCTCATTTCACTGAAAACCCGTTGCCTATGTACACCATTTCCGTGACGCCTAAACCGCAAGAAGGTGGCACTGTCCGCGGTGCTGGCACTTATCAGGAAGGTCAGACTTGTACCCTGTCTGCTACGCCTGCCACAGGCTACACCTTCGTCAACTGGACCGAAGACGAAGTTGAACTCTCTACGGATAATGTTTACTCCTTCACTGTTACAGGCAACCGCAACCTCGTGGCGAACTTCAGCCCCATTTCTTATACGATCAATGCTTCCGTTAATCCGGCTGTTGGTGGTGAAGTCATCGGCACGGGCACCTATGCGTATGGCGCACGGGTTACCTTGAGGGTTATACCTAACGAAGACTATGTCTTCCTGAACTGGACCGAAAACGGCACCGTTGTCTCCGAAACCGTGGAATACATCTTCGAAGTGACGGGTGACCGCACTCTCGTTGCCAATGTTGAGTATGTCGAAGGTGTGGGCGAGAATGCCAGAGTCGAATTCGTCCTTTACCCCAACCCTGTCAGCGACAAGCTGAGTGTTGAAGCCACCGAGGCCATCGACAACATCGAAATCTTCAACATCGCCGGAGCCATGGTCTACAGCCAGAAGAACTGCTCCGAAAAGGTAGAGGTTGAAACGGCCGACTTGCCTGCTGGTACCTACGTCATTCGCATGACGACGCAAAGTATCATCGAGGTGAGAAGGTTTGTGAAGAAATAAACAATTGTAGAGATGCAGCGTGCTGCGTCTCTACCACAGATTATTATCCTTGTAGAGACGTGCCATGGCGCGTCTCTACATTTTTATTCGTTTTTTGAAGCTGCTGGAGAGGCTGCTGCCTTACTCTGGTTGACAATCCATACGCCCGTGAACACCAGCACCATGGCTACGATTTTCTTCCAGGTGAGATGGTCTAGGCCGATGATGATACTGATAAGCGTCGCGATAATGGGCTGCACGTAGTTATACATGCTGACCAAGGTGGGACGCAGCCGTTTTTGCCCGACGGGGATGAGGAAATAGGCAACAAAGGTGGCGAAAAATACCACGAAAGCCACCTGCCACAGCACTTTGTTTTCCATCTGTCCGAAAGGGACATGGATGAGGTGCTTTGCATTGAATGGAAGCGCCATCAGCATGGAAAAGAGGAACATCCATTTCATGAAAGTGACCACGTTGTATTTCGTAATCAAGGGACGGAAAATGCCAAGATACAATGCAAATGTCAAGCCATTGACAACCACCAGCACGATGCCCAAAGGTTTTGATTCGGAAGCACCGCCTCCCAAGCCCACAGAGTTGAAAATCAAGAATAACACTCCTGCCAAGCTCACCAAAACACCTGCGATTTTCTTGAAAGTGATAGGCTCTTTTAAGGCTATGGCGGCCACAATCATAGTCAAGATAGGGGTGCAAGTGTTGGTGATGCTCGTGTCGATGGAGGTCGTCATGGTGATGGCCTTCAAGAAGCTGATTTGCGTGAGATACAAACCCAACATGGATGCCACGAAGATTTGCAGCAAATCCTTCACCGGCACCTTTTCCTTGGGCATGAAGAGAGAAAGCAGCCAAAACAAGGCTGTGGCTCCCGTTGCCCGAAGGCAAAACAAATCCATGGGGGTCAGCACCTGCGCATTAGAGATGTTCTTGCAGCAGACGATGTTGAACCCAAAGATGCAATAGGCGCCAAAGCACGCCAGATGCCCTGCAAGTGTGGAAGACTTATTCAACCCAATAAACGTAGTTTGCCTTGCGCGGCTTGGCTTCGGGGTAGTCACCGTTTACATAGCCGAGGATGCAGTTGCCGATGCCGACATACTTATTGGCATCGATGCCGAGTTCTGTGAGGATGGCCTTGCCTTCTTCAGTCTCAAAGACTTCCTTGGCGCGGTGAATCCAGCAGGAGCCAAGACCTTTTGCATGGGCGGCATTGAGCAGATTGCCCATGACGAGCGATCCGTCTTCCTTCCAGGTCATGGCGGCTGTGGTATCGGCCAGTACGACGAGGACCACGGGGGCACCGTAGAATGGGTCCATGTCGTTGTCCTTGCCAAACACGGCAGCGTTGAGTTGGCTCAATCTGTCGCGCACCTCACGGTTGGTGACGGCGACGATGATGGGGGCTTGGCGGTTCATGCCCGTGGGGGCGTAGGTGCCAGCCTCGCAGATTTCTTCGATGACTTCGCGTGGCGGCACTTGATCGGTGTAACTGCGGATGCTGCGGCGTGTCAGCAGGTCTTGCATAGTGATATTCATAGTTGTTTCTTCTTTTGTGTTCTCGTTGGAACAATTGGATGCTGAGCCTGTTGAAGCATCCTTGTTGCAGCATCCGCTGACAAGCATTGCTAATGCTGCGACGATTAACATGTATTTCTTCATATATGCCATATTTAATCCTGCAAAGGTACGGAGATTTTTCGCAATTTTGCAGCCCCAAAGTAGATTTGTATGCAAAAAATCAAAAGTTACGTCTTGCCCATCGCCATTGTGTTGGGGTTGCTGCTGCACGACTATTGCGCAGCCTTCAGCGTGGTGGTGCCCTACATTATCTTCACCATTCTCCTGCTGACCTTTTCGGCAGTCGACATTACCAAGCTACGTTTCAAGCCCTTGTTTGTTTGGATTATTCTGTTTCAAGTGGGGGTGAGTTTGGGTGGTTATGCCTTGCTTAAGCTCATGAACGTCAATGAAATTATTGCAGAAGGCGTGCTTATCGGAGTGCTTTGCCC
>CADAPW010000056.1 GCA_902789915.1 uncultured Bacteroidia bacterium
TGAAACATGGTGGGGCTATGCGCCGCTCATCCACGACGGTGCCTTCTTCGACACGGAACTGCAGTCGTCGTTGTTCTTCTTGGAAGGTGACGTTCAACGCTACTTCATGCCCGACTTCTTCCTGAATACCATCGTTTCCGGCCTCATCTATGGCGTTGCTATCGGTGTCATATTCCGTGCCGGCGCCACTTCGGGCGGTTCCGATATCATTTCCATGATTATCCACAAATACACCAAGATCAGTCTTGGTACGCTTGTGATGGTTGTGGACAGCATCATTTCACTCACAACTTTGATTGCTTTCGAGGACATCCGCCTGCCAATCTATTCCATCCTTCTGATTTACATCGAAGGCAAGGTCATCGACCTCGTTGTGGAAGGCGTGAAGAGCTACAAGACGGCTTTCATTGTCACCGACAAAATCGAGGAGGTGCGCAACTTCATCCTCAAGGATTTGGACCGCAGCGGTACCGTGTTTGCAGGCAGTGGCCTCTACCAAGGTGCCGAGCGCAAGATGATTTACGTCACACTCAACCGCAGCGACTTGGTGAAACTGAAGGCCAACCTCCGCTTCCTTGACCCGAACGCTTTCGTCAACGTGATTGAAAGCTCGGAGATTATGGGTAATGGATTTAAGGCTTTGCCGACGGAGTAAAGCTGTTGAAATACAAATTGATATGGGAAAGGGGTGCCGTTTGGCGCTCCTTTTTTTGTTTGTGTCGCGATTGATTCGGTTTTTCAGGTTATGTGTTTGGAGTTTCTGCAAAAATGTGTATCTTTGCAGTCGAATCATAAAAAACTAATGCAATGACTGCCGTTGAATTAAAGACTTCGATCAATGAAGACTTGAACTTGTTAGGGGTTGAAATGCTCGAATATGTTTCGAAGTATGTGCGCCGATTGGCTATGCGTGCGCGAAATCACCAAGAGTTGTTGTCGGCCAGTCCAAGAAAGGTGAAAATATCTAATCGAATTCGCCAAATGTCAGGGAAGTTTTCGGTGCCGTCCGACATTGACATCAAGGCATTGAAAGCGGAAATGTTGGAGGAAAAATACAACTAATACAAAGAGCAAAACACTAATATTGAATAGGTTGTTCAATACTTCCCCAGCATTTCTTGTAGCAGTCTCTTCATCTTCTCCCTTAGCGAAATCGGTTCCAGCACCTCAATGTGCGCATTCATCGTAAGCAATTGCTGGATGAAGTCGTAGGAGGGTTTCAGCCGCCATGAGAAGATGGAATAGTCGTCGGTTTCTTTGATGATGCGTTGGCTGTGGTGCAAGGGCAATCCTTTCAGGAAATTGCTTTGGTCTTTGTCGGCCTTGACGAGGATTTCTTCTGTCTTCAGGTCTGGTTCCACATAGATGCCGAAAGCGTCTTGGAAATGCGTCTGCAAATCAAAATCCTCTGGAGCTTTGAAATTGGCCTCTGTGAGGTTGAGCGTATCGATGCGGTCCAAGGCATAGCAACGAATTTCTTCCTTTTCGTTGAGAGCAATGAGATACCACCTTTGCTTGAACAGCTTCAGTGCAAGCGGCTTGCAGCGGTAATGTTTGATGTCATCGGTGCCATAGTACCGCCTGTATTGCATCTCGATTTCAAGGCTTTTCTCCAAGGCTTCCATCAGCGGCTCCAAATGTTCAATGCCGCCTGGGACGCGCTCAAACTGAACCCGTTTGCGCAGGCTAAGGTCTGACGAAAGCCTGTTGTTGATGGCGAAACTGTGAAGCAGCCACATTTTCAAGTCGTTGCCAAGCATTTCTTCTCGCTCGCCTTGGGGAATGTAGTAGGCGTTGCGGCTTTTGTCGCATTCAATGTCGATGCCGAACACATCGGCAATATATTGGCGGTAGTTGTGGAACGACCTTTCGGGAATAGGGTCGTTGTCGCCGTCACATGTCCAACGGTCGTTGAGTTCCTTCAGCGTGATGCCCGCGTCGCGCCGGTCGGCGATGGTGTTGGCAATCCAGATGCATTTGATGAGCTTGTCCATAAACGGTTTGCTTTTCGAGGGCAAAGGTAAAGGTTTTTACGGACATACTAAAACCCAATCCTCGGCCTGTTTTCAACGATGTTTTCTTCTTCGCAAAAGCCGGCGAGCGTTTCAAGGCTTGGCATTTGGCCTGTCAGGATATGCTCGACGGTTGCTTTTCTTGTGATGTTTTCCATTTGGCCGCCGCTGAAGTCGTAACGTTCAGCAAGGATGGCCAAATCGTTTTCGGGCAAATCGGGCATCATGCTTTGCCAGATTTGGAGGCGTGTGGCACGGTCAGGTTTATGGAAGTTGATTTTGTAGAGGAAACGCCGCTCAAAGGCCGAGTCCATGTTTTGTGTCAAGTTGGTGGTAGCCATCATGATGCCATCCAACGTTTCCATCTCTTGCAGGATGATGTTTTGCAGCGTGTTTTCCATTTGGTCAACGGCATGGGCGGCGTTGGTGGAACGTTTTGCAATGATACCGTCAGCCTCATTGAAAAGCAGGATGGGTTCCTTGTCGCAATACTCCACGAAATTACGGTAACGGTCGAATACGGCCTTCACCCTTTTCTCGCTTTCGCCCACCCACTTGCTGCGCAGTTCCGAAAGGTTGACTTGCATGATGTTTCGACCCGTGGCTCGGGCAATTTGCAGCACGGTTTCTGTCTTTCCCGTTCCTGGCGCGCCATACAGCAGGCAAGCAAAGCCGCTGCGCATTCCTTGTTGCTTCATCCTGAGCCTGATGTCGCTGAATGATGTCGGTTGCAGTAGACTTTTTAGCCGTTCTATTTGGGCTTGGTCGTTTGCATTATAGAACATCCTTTTCTCGGCAATGCTTGCAGCCAGTGTGAGTTCGTCAAGGTCGACAGGTGCCTGTTTGAGGCAAATTTTGGGCAGCAAAGTTTCCTTGGCGTGTTCGGTCAAACGGAAAGTGTCACCGCCAAAAAGCTCATTGCCTGCTGGCTCCACCAACTTGTCCTTAATGAGCCGATGCTGGCCGTTGCGTAGCAGATTAAACTCCGCCTTGGCTTGTCGCTCATTGTCGAAAATGTCGTCAAAATCACGGAATTCAAGTTTTTCTTCCCTGTCGATGAGTGTGCTGAGGCAGAATTTCAGAAGAAAGACAAGTTCTTTGTCGTTATAGTTCAGTCTGTCAAGTTTTGTGGCAAAATCCAATTGTGGGTTGGCCTTTATGAGTTCACGGACATCATAGACGAAACACTCAAAAGAGGTTTCCTTTTCGTCCTTTTCCTTGAATATCGAGTCTAATTGCAGAATGAATGTGTCGAAGTTGAGGTTGCCTATTTCTTGTTTCTCAATCTCCGTATCGTTCAACAAGCAATTTAGGATGTATTCTGGCACGTAGTAGCTTTCTTCGCTATACAATCCTCTTTTTCCATAGCTCCGTATGAGCCTTGCCTGAAGAAGTGCTTTGAGGTCGGGAGCAAGCCGGAGCATGTCGAGGTCTTTGCAGTCAAGGTGGCGTTTGATGTCAGAAAGGGAACAGGTGGAGCAATATGACGAGTAGGCGATGATGGCGAACAAAGTGGCCTGTTCCTTGCTGATTCCCAATTTGTTGGCAAGTCTTTCAAGCGGTTGTGCGTTTTTTGCCATGAATTGGCCTTTCATTTGGGAGTCTTCTGATGCTTTGACAATCTTTTCAATGTCGAGCAATGCGGTTGATTTTTCTTTCATGATGCTTTTGTTTTGTTGATTTCATCGGCAAAACAAAAACAAAACTCTGCCAAATTTAGGCAGAGTTCGCAATTATCATACAAACGATTTTGTGAATACTATTATACAGCCTTTCTCATTATTTGGATGTGGATGATGCTTTAGTCAATATTTTTAATTTCCGCATCAAGATGTAATTCATCAATAATTTGTTGGACAATCATCCGTTTCAAGTAGGTACTATGGTCACCTGTGGTATAATACGTTTTACCACCTAATTGGCCTTCACCTTTTTTCGGATTCCTTAAGTCCATTTCGTTCTCACTTAACACTTTTACTACAAAACGGTTTTTATCCTGTAATGTTTTTATCTCATCACGATTTTCTTCGAGAAAAATCCTGAAAGTCGTTGTTGGATCTTTGCCCTGAATATCAGGTTTTCCAAATCTTGTAATCCTAAAAGCAGCTGTTCTGTCATTCGCTTCGTAATGAGGTCTCGTTTCAGGCTTTAAAACATTCTTTGGATCGTCAAAGTCATTGTCTTTTTTAAGGAAGTCAAAAAAATCGTTTATCTCCGCTTCTATCTCATTCTCTTTGCCATCTGCAAGAATGTCAATTGATTTAATGATATTTTGACTGTTTTTATCACGAATCTGCCACACTTGACCATTGGTCAAAATTCCGTATTTTGCATTGATAAAACGAGGGTCTGTCAAATAGTTTTTTAGTTGTATTTCATTTTTATCGAATGCCTTTTGATTCAGTGGTTTATCTATGGATTTTGCTTCGATGACAAAAACACATCGACCCTCCTTAAACAATGCGAAATCCGCTTTTCGTCTGGTTTTACTGCATTTTATCTCTCTTGTTAAGTCGGGTATTCTCCATCCAAGTATTCCTAAGACGGGCTCTATAAGTTCTATCCTAACATTGGTCTCGTTATAACAAAACAGATATGTTTTTGTTTTGCAAAGTTCCCGAATTCTTTCGAGTATTTTGGACAATGAGGTCTGTTCATGAAGAATTTTGTTTTCTAACGCAAAAATATCTTCTCCATTGCCAAAAGAAATAGTAATCTCATTTCCTGACTTAAAGAAAATACTCGCATTATCACCTATTTTCGCATTTTCATTTCTGTAAATGTCAGTCATCCTATCTATTCGGCCAGATTGTGATGAATGCATTTTTAAAATAATACCATTAACGACGATTTTTTCAGATGGTTTGGGGCACAAGTCGCAGAACGGTTTTTCAATCTTCAGATAGTGATACTTAATTTCACTAGGCGTCAGTCGCTTTGAATACTCTTGTTTTTCCATATCTATTGCTTTAAAAAACTACTAGATTGTGATTTGTACAGTCCTGTTATCTTTATTGATTGAAAAAGGAATTTCATCATGTTTTTGCAGTCTAGGATGTTCATTAAAAAACTCACTTGCAAAAATAAAGTACCTTTGGACTTTACCTGATTTGGTGACATTAAGGTTGCTGTAGTGTGTACCATCAGAGCAAATCAAAGTAAACACTCCAAGGTTGTCAAATAAAGGCTGAAGTTCTTTCCTGATGAAAAAGAAACGGTAGCCGCTTTTCTTTTCGTAGATTTTAAGTGTGTTTTGCATGCTCATTTTTCTATGTTTTAGTTTTATAAGTCTATTCTTTTTCAATCAGTTCGAAATAAGAAGGTACCGCCTTTTCAAATCTTTCCTTTGTCCCTTTAGGAATAATGATTTGTAAACGCATTTTACAATTGTGGAAAGCAGAGTCTGCAATTTTGACTACGCTGTCGGGAAGCATATATGTGCTATCTTTTCTGCCCAGAGGGTATTGCAGCAACTCTGTACAATCTTTGTTGAACAACACGCCGTCTATCGAACTGAAATGTTCGTTGGCAGGGTCAACCTCAATGCCGTCGGTACCTTCATTGGCAAAAGCGCATTTCCCAATGTGTTTGACGCTTTTAGGAATGATGAAATACTTAATGCTGCCATAATCGTCTGGGCCATCTTTTGCAAAAGCATAATCGCCAATGTAGGTGATGCCGTCAGGTATGAGTTTTTGAGAGTTTGTGTGAGCAATGGGTTTCAGCTCCTTAACAATGTCGTACATTACTCCTTCAAGACTACCAATACTAAGCTCCAAATTTTCCAATTTATCACAAATGTTTTCAGAATTAATGGATTCTAATTCTTTATCCAGATTCATAATCAATGTTTTTAAGGTTATTACTATTTTTACATGTGTTTGTTATCTTGAAAAAAAGCGTGGATCTCATTGTCCGACTCCTGGGTTACCACACCCGTACTTCTGTACAAATCAATCCACGCTACAACATTGCAGCGCGGACTGACCTATCCTTGAAGTACAGCCTTTCGGCCAAAGTGGTAAATTAGGAGCCAAGAACGGTCTGTCCACTTTTCAGTATGTCTTATTTCTTTGTCTTTGCTTCGATAAATGCCTTTTTTTAGGTTTTAACGCTGCAAATATAAAGGTTTTTCCGACATACTATAGCTGCAATGTGTTTTTTTTCGTGGGTTTTGTGCGTCAGAATCCGCTTGCGGCAGCATCCAACATTTTCGCATTGATTTGCGCGTATCGGTTGATCTGCACCGTTGTCATGCTGCTAGAGGCATTTTCCAATTGCTCGCCAAGTTCTTCGGCTTTTTCAAGCAGGTTGGCGTATTCTGTCAAGGCTTGGGCGTCGCCGGCCATCATTTTCTTCATGCAGGCGACATATTTGTTGACATAGTCCTCGTATGAATCTAGCACTTTGTCCCAGTTATTTGCGGACGCTTTGCTTTGTTTCGGAGCCACCATTTCAATGGCCGAAGTCACTTTGAAGGAGATTTTCCCTTTCGTTTCTTGCTCTTTCAGCCCGTCCCAGCGAATGAAGCCGGTTTCGTCAGGACGGAGTTTCATAAGGTCTAAAACGTCTTGGCTGCTGTATGGTCCCATGAGACCACAGGCCATTGCCGCGCGTTTGCCAATTAGGTTGCCGTCTTTGTCAAAGGTCTCCAATCCAAATCCCACTTTGCAGTAGGCTCTCCCGTCGGAATAACTGTCGTTGAAGTTGGCTATCGTGACATCTTCGTCCCAAGGGAAGGGTTTGTCGGTGCGTTTCAGTTCAATGTTCCAAAGCGACCATGTGCTTTCGTCGGCGGTGATTTCCTTGTCGACGACTTCAAAGTATCCGTTCAGGTCTCCCGAAAGTTCGGTGCTTTGTGGTGACATTTTGGGTCGTTTCTCTCCTTCGCATGAAAGGAGCGTGATTCCAGCCATGACGACAGAAATCATGATGATGTTTGTTCTTTTCATTTTTCTGTGTTTTAATTGTTTGACATTTTGGATTGATGTTGTTTTTGTTCACGGTCTGGCACTGTAGAGACGCAATGCTTGCGTCTCGGTCAGCAAATTTGTCTCGGAAAAACCATCCCAATCGAAAGGCGTGGGCAAAACAAATTGGAAGCCAAGATTAAGGTCGGTCATGTCGCAGAGCGTTTCTTCCTCAATGGGAAGATGATGGCGTTCATAGTAGGCGTGTTCTTTGATGAGGTTGCCGCCCATCAAGGCAAACTGCTCGTCAAGCTGATGTTGTTCTTCTTTCGGCCTGTACCAAATGCCATGAATCAGCCTTTTCTCTGTCCCGTTCACCCAATAGACTGCAATTTCGTTGAATAGGTTGTCGTCAAAGACCATCTTTCCGATGCGGGTCTTTGCTTTGCTACAGCCTGCATGAAAGTAGGCTTGAAGGTCAACACGAGCTTGTCGGTCTGTGGTGTAGCTGTCGCCTAAAGCCTCGTAAAGCACATCAATCAGGCTTTGATAATAGGCAAAGGCTTCCTGTCGTGCCTTGCTGAGGTCATCATCCTCGAAGGTTTTGTTGATGCAGCAAAGCTTGTCTTTCCTTGCTTCGTGATAGTTCGCGTTGTGCATTTGTCCTTTCCAGAACAGCCCATGCACGAGGTAATGTGATTTCTTTTTGTCCATAGCGGCGTTGTTTTGATTTCGGTGCAAAACAACACCATCACTCTGCCAAAAACAGGCAAAGTAACCAAGATTATCAAAAATAGTTATTAGCGACTGTCCGGTTGGGCAAGTCGCTCATCGTAAGAACTGTTTTGTAGGTTTTGTCAGTTTTGTGACCTTAAGACATAATCAATAGCCACAGGGAAATACGCCTGTTCCAATTGGTGGATCTTAGTTGCCAAGGAGTCGGGCGTTTCGTTTTCGTCCAAGCTGACACGGGCTTGCAAGATGATTTCTCCGCTGTCGTACAACTCGTTGACATAGTGAACGGTAATGCCGGACTGGGCTTCCTTGGCCGCCACTACGGCTTCATGCACATGCTCGCCATAGAAGCCTTTGCCGCCATATTTGGGTAACAGCGCAGGGTGGATGTTGACAATCTTTTTCGGGAAGGCCTTGACCAAGTTTTCCGGCAACTTCCAAAGGAAGCCTGCCAACACAATCAAGTCAATGTCAAGGCTTTGCAGCTCTTTTACGAAAGCCTCGCTGTTGAAGTCTTGCTTGGTAATCATCCTCAGCGGGATGCCCAAATTCTTCGCCCGTTCAATGGAATAGGCTTTGGGATTATTGCAAACCACGTTGACGATTTCAACGTTTTTGTTGTCGGCGAAATATTCGGCAATGCGCTGCAAATTAGTTCCGTTGCCGCTGACAAATATGGATAATCTTTTCATTGTCTGTATTTTATAGTGACAGTTTCGCTTTTCTTTAGGTCGAACCACACCAAATAACCTTCTTCGGCTTTGCGGTAATTGATGACCTTGCCCTCAACGACAACTGGCTTTGCACAAAGCAAGGTCAGACCCTCGATGGGTTCTCCTTGGTTAGTTAGGCTGATGGTATGGTCGTCAATGATTTGATAATCAATGTTGAGCAGTTTCTCATAATAATTGAGATATTCCTGGACTGTGGTAGGCAGGATTTTCTTTTCGTCGCGAAAACGCGCAAGTTGGCTTAAAGCGAAATTGAATCCTGGCATGGCCACAGCGGTGCCATTTTCATTGTATTGCCAAAAGGCACGCCAAGGATTGCTCCAAGCAGGATAGGTGTGGGTGATGAACACATTGTGTTGGTCTACAAGCCTTTGCAAACGAATGCTGTCAAAGAAATAGTACCATTCAAAGTCCTCGTTCACCTCAAGGGTGGAAGGTGTCGACCACAGCAGGAAGTCCTTGTCGCCATTGGGTAAGGTTGTGATTTGACGGTTGGGTAAGGCGTCGCCGAAGCCGTCGTAGGGCTGCACAAAATGACTGTCGAAGTTGTAGTATTCCATGCGGTTTTCTTCATAATAGGCATTCCAAAGGTAACGAACGCCATTCTCTTTCCAAAGTTCGGCGGCATATTGTGGCGAGTCGGGGAGGAGACCGTCGCAAACCAGGTCCTCGCGGTTTTTCTCGGGGCCGTTGTTGTAGCCATGGTCAATCCAAGAGACAGTACCGAATTGCTTTTTCATGAATTGCATAGCCGTAGGGAATTCGCTTGGGAGGGTGGTATAGATTTCAGGCGAGTGCAGGCAAATCTCAAAGCCTTCTTTCTTGATGTCTTTTAGTAATTTGAAGAATTCTGTATCCGTTTTGATGGACGCGATGGGTCCAGTGAAACGGCCTCCGCTGGTCTCCGCATTGGTGATGTTGTCGGGGTTCCAATAGAACACGCTCTTGGTGACGGGAATGTTGAAGTAACAAAAGCCACCTACTGCATCTTCAGGCTTTGTAATGTGTTCATTTCCAAATAGAACGGCTCGATGAGTGCGTAGGTCAGTCCAATCTGCATGTTCGGTGAAAATGAAAGCACTTTGATAGCCGCCCCAAACGGGCATAACGCGAGGCAAATCTTTGGGAACCGTCAAATACAGGATAAATTCCCCTTTTAGAATATCGCCCGCTTTGATGTCGCGGTAGGAGATGTCCTCAAAAAAATCCGTGGTGTCCGATCGCATCGGGTAATGCAGCAGTGGATGGTCGCGCCAATAGTCTATATTGAAACAGGCGGTACGGTTTTCGGCATCGAGTTGTAGGGATGAAATCCCAGTATTGTGGTAAGTGCAAAGGCTTAAGCTGTCGTTAATTATGCTAAAACCTTCACGGTCAAGGTAATATGTCGGTTGAAAAATGGTTGAATCAATGTGCTGGTTGCGCCGGTACACCGTAAGTTGACCTTCAGGCAGAGGTAAAATGTATGCCAACCGAAGCAAATGTAAGTCTTGTTTGAACATGGCTTCAGTGCTCACAATGAGGCGGTTGCCTTCTTGTTTGAGGCTGATTTCATTATCTGCCACCAAAAGGTCGTTGATGGTGTCGCCTTGGGTATTGATGTATTCCACAATCGGGATAAAGCTTTTCTGGGAAATGTCAAGGCGTATCAACGAATCTTGCTTGTATTCAGGTAGATATCTCGGCATGGATAAAGCGTCGATTTCTAATCTGGCATCGTCGAAAAGCAAAGTTTCCTTCTCTTTGTTCCAGATGAAACCCTTGATTTCGCTCTCGTGGGTGTAATCGAAGGGAAACACGAGGTCGAGTTGTGCTTCAGACCAATCGGAATTGCTGTCGACAAAATCGGCAAGGGGATAAGAGGCCCAGTAGCGGTTATGGATAGTGTCGTCGATGCTGATGACGATGGTGGCTTTCGTGTCGGCTTTGGCCTTAAAACGGAAACCGTATCTGCAACTCAGGTTCTGGTTTTGGAACGGTTTGTCGATGACGAAACCAAGGCCGTAGTCGCGCAAGGAGTCGCAAATGCAGACATGGTTTACCTTCGTCGCGCTGCTGTCTGCCACGATGTGCAGGTTAAGCCACGGCAAATTCCATTCTTGAAGGTTCTCAAAGTCGTTGGAGTACACTTGTGCCCGTGCCGAAAGGAAAGCGGTCAGAGCAACCCAAAGGAAAACAATCCTGATGCCAAACTTCATCTTGGTTTATTTTTCGGCAAAAATAGCGATTTTGTGGCAATCTTGTCGTCGCATTGCGGAAAAAGTGTGCAATCGTACTATATTAATAAGGTGTGTCGAAAACAAGCGCGTTTTCGTGCACAAAGTTTTGTGTGAATTTGAACTGTTTTGATGCTTTTTTCATCGAAAACGCCTGGCAAAATCTGCTTTTTGGGGTGGGAAAATGGGCATTCCTGCCTTTGCTTCAGGTTTTTTCTTGTAAAATAGGTAAAAATATAATACTGTAAATCAACAAGATGTAAAATATTTTCAAAATAATTCAAAAAGATGTTGCGCGTATTGAAAAAAGCTGTACTTTTGCACCCGCTTTCGGAACGGAAGAGGGGACGAAGAGAGGGGAACACGGAAGCGGAAAGTTCTTTGAAAGTCTGAGGCCAGCACAAGAAAGAAGCGCGGCGGCCGCGAGGCGTCGCGCGGGAAGGAACCACCCGGGGACAAGTCCTTGGGATGGACATCGAGGCGGAACCCGAGATTCAGAATACAGAAAATTTGAGTACAACAATACTACAACGAAGAGTTTGATCCTGGCTCAGGATGAACGCTAGCGGCAGGCCTAATACATGCAAGTCGAACGGGATTGTCTCCTTCGGGAGGCATGAGAGTG
>CADAPW010000057.1 GCA_902789915.1 uncultured Bacteroidia bacterium
GCCACTGGTCGCGACATCAAGCGCGTGCAGCCATACACAGCCAATATGTGCCAGACCCCTGACAACTTCCCGACCAACCGCATGCCTCTTTGGGTGAAGCCCAACAAGAAGGTGAGTGTGCTCGACATGATGGACTTCATGCGCGACCACCTCGAAGGCACCGACCTCGACATGTCGCAAGACGTAGGTGCTGGCCCGTTCCACTGCCCTTACCGCTGGCGTCCCATGGACTGGGAAGTCGATGGTGTGCATTACATTCATGAACGTACCACCGCCACCCAGCAGACTGGTTTTTCCTTTGTAGCCCAAAGCCGTGGCAAATGGGATTGGCCCATCGGCGGCATCATTTGGTTTGGCGTCGACGACACCGACAACACCGTCTATTGCCCGATGTACACCTGCATGACCGAGATCCCCGAGTGCTTCCGCGAAGGCAACGGCTCGATGAGCGAGTGGTCGGAGACCTCCGCCTTCTGGACCTTCAACCAGATGAGCAACTGGGCCTATACCAAGTACGACTACATCCATCCCGAAATCCGTAAGCGCCAACGCGAACTTGAAACGGCTTGGGTGGAGAAGGAAGTCTCCGCATTGGATGAGTACGTCAACACCATCAAGGGCAGAGAGGCCCAAATCAGGGAACTCACGCAATTCTCCAATACCACTGCTACGAAACTCGTTAAGACATGGAAGCAGTTCTATCACGAGCTGTTCATGAAGTATGTCGACGGCAACCTCAACACGCCTGGAGAACCTGTTGAAGGCCAGAAATATGTGCCTATCAACAGCAAGCACCCGAAATACAGCGACGAATACTATCGTATCCTCATTGAAAAGACGGGCGACAAATACAAAGCCTACTAAAATGCGGCCCTTCGACTCTTCGAGGGTCCTCAGGGACCGCAAGCTCAGGGACCTTAAAAACACTGAAAAATCTAAGGTCGTTGAGCCTGTCGAAACGCCGACATAATTTTAAATCTTTGAATCTTTGAATCTTAAATCTTTGAATCTTTAAATCTCGAAATATGTACAGAACACATACCTGTGGCGAACTTCGTCTTGCCGACGCTGGCAAGGAAGTGACATTGGCCGGCTGGGTGCAGCGCACCCGCGACAAAGGCTCTCTCGTTTGGATTGACCTCCGCGACCGTTATGGCATTACCCAACTCTTTTTGGATGGCAGCAGCGACCCGAAACTCATCTTTGGATGGCAGCAGCGACCCGAAACTCATCGAACAAGCCCGTACCTTCGGGCGTGAATTCGTGATTCAGGCCAAAGGCACCGTCATCGAGCGCGAATCGAAGAACCCGAATATGCCGACGGGAGAAATCGAGCTGAAAGTCAGCGAGTTTAAACTGCTCAACAGCAGCAAGGTCCCGCCTTTCACCATCGAAGACGTCAGCGATGGCGGCGATGACCTTCGCATGAAATACCGTTATTTGGACATCCGTCGCAACCCCGTGCGCCAGAACCTCGAACTGCGTCACCGCATGGCGATGTTGGTGCGCAACTACCTGAGCAACCTCAACTTCCTCGAAATCGAAACCCCGATGCTTATCAAGAGCACGCCCGAAGGTGCCCGCGACTTCGTGGTGCCAAGCCGTATGAACCCTGGTGAGTTCTACGCCTTGCCGCAAAGCCCGCAGCAATACAAGCAGCTGCTGATGGTGGCTGGCATGGACCGCTATTTCCAAATCGTGCGTTGTTTCCGCGACGAAGACCTCCGTGCTGATCGTCAGCCCGAGTTCACGCAAATCGACTGCGAGATGTCGTTTGTGGAGCAAGAGGATGTGCTGAACACCTTCGAAGGCTTGGCCAAGCACCTGTTCAAGGAGATGAAAGGCCTCGAATTTGGCCAGTTCCCACGCATGACCTGGCACGACGCCATGAAATACTATGGCTCCGACAAGCCCGACATCCGCTTCGGGATGAAGTTTGTGGAGCTGAACGACGTGGTGAAAGGCAAGGGCTTCGGCCTCTTCGACAACGCTGACCTCGTGGTAGGTATCTGCGCCGAAGGTTGCTCGGAGTACACCCGCAAACAACTCGACCAACTCACCGAGTTTGTGAAGCGTCCGCAGGTGGGTGCCGGTGGCATGGTCTACATCAAATACAACACCGATGGCACGTTCAAGTCGTCCGTCGATAAGTTCTACACGCCTGAAGACTTGAAAGTCATCGCCGACAAGTTCGGTGCCAAGCCCGGCGACCTGATGCTCATCCTTTGCGGCGAGGCCATGAAGACCCGTGTGCAGCTCAACGCCCTGCGTCTGGAGATGGGTAACCAACTCGGACTGCGCAAGCCCGATGAATATGCTCCGCTGTGGGTCATCGACTTCCCGCTTTTGGAATGGGACGAGGAAACGCAACGCTACTACGCCATGCACCATCCCTTCACCGCTCCCAAGCCTGAGGACGAAGCTCTGCTCGACGACCCGAGCAAGTGGGGCGATATCCGCGCCAACGCCTACGACATCGTGATGAACGGTGTTGAGGTCGGTGGCGGCTCTATCCGTATCCACGACCGCACTTTGCAGAATAAGATGTTCCACACCTTGGGCTTCACCGACGAGAAGGCTCAGGAGCAGTTCGGCTTCCTGATGGGTGCTTTCGAGTATGGTGCACCGCCTCACGCAGGTCTGGCCTTCGGCTTCGACCGCCTCTGCTCCCTCTTCGGTGGTGCCGACAGCATCCGCGACTTCATCGCCTTCCCGAAGAACAACGCCGGCCGCGACGTGATGAGCGGCAGCCCCGCCCCGATTGCACAGGAGCAGTTGGATGAGCTGCAGATTGCTTTGAATTTGAAATGAAAATGAATAGTAGGGCTGTCATGTCATGGCAGCCCTATTTTATTCGATGGGGGCGGCCTGAAAGGCCATCGAGCCATTAGCCTCGGGCAACGCCCATGGCGAAAACAACACGAATTCAATAACGCCCTGAAAGGGCAAAAGCCATCAAAGCCATGTCACAATCCCTATGTAAGGTCTATCTGCATATTGTTTTTCACATCAAAACCACCAGCCCTGAAATCCGAGAGGAACATCTAGAACGTCTCCATTGCTATTTGGGCCAACTCGTAAACACTACGGGATGTCAGGTGCTGCGTGTAGGCGGTGTCACCGACCATGTGCATTTACTTTGTGTGCTTTCAAAAACCGAAACCATTGCGCATCTAGTGGAAGAGGTGAAACGAAATAGCAGCCGATGGATCAAGACTATCGATGATGGATATAAACATTTTGCTTGGCAGGGCGGTTATGCTGCATTTTCGGTCAGCGAGTCCGTGTTGCCTAGGACATTAGAATATGTCAAGAATCAGAAGCAACATCATGCGAAACAGAATTTCCATGATGAATATCTGGAGTTTTTGAAACTCTATAATATTGAATATGATGAACAGTATGTGTTCGCCGACTAATGCTTTTGCCCTTTCAGGGCGACATTAACACACAATCTCATTACCCCAGGGCGCTGCCCTGGTCAATATTCTTTTGGCCCTTCGGGCCGTTTGAAAAGCCTTGGCTATTGAAATGCTCCCTTATTTGCTTTTGAAACCATGTATTTTAAAAACAACTATTTTTATCCTACGTATCGTTTTTTTCCCTACTTTTGAACATTTAAACATTATATTCCAAATCTTGGATTAGTAATAACTAGCTGAATATGAAAAGGATTGTATCTATCGTGTTAGTGGCATTTTTGTCATTGGCGGTCTTGTTGGTCTTTGATTCTTGTTCCACTAGCAAAATGACAACCATCCGAAAAGGTGATGCTATCGTTACCGCAAACGCTCCTGACTATAAGAGGATAAAGAAAGAAATCAACACAAAGGAAAGCGAGTTTTATTATCCTGAATTATTGAGACGCTTCGAGGCAGCGGATACGACATTGAGCCTTGAGCAAATAAGACATTTTTATTATGGAATGGCCACTCGTTCTGAGTATGCCCCCTATAAAATGGCCAAAATCGATGCTTTGCGCGAAGCATTTGAAAAGGATACCCCCAGCAAGGAAGACTGGGAAAAAGCTGCGCTGGAAATTGATAAGGAGTTGGAAACAAACCCGACGAATATCAGGTTTCACCTGTATAAACGCATTATCTATAGTAACTTGTATGGGCTAGATTCAGAAAGGACCACCGATGCCCATAATCAAGTTGTTATGCTCCTTTCAGCTGTGACATCAACAGGTGACGGTCGCTCGAAAGAAACGGCGTTTCATGTGATAAGCGTCGCAGACGAGTATGGTATAATGGATATTTTTGGTTTGTCACCCAAGATGCAGTCATTGGTTCATGGTGACCATGGACAGTCTTATGATGTGATGGAAATGGAGAAGAATGAATATGGGTTGGAATCCATGTACTTCAATATTACTGTTAGTATGGATGCAATGAACAAGATGTTTGGGTTTTGAGTTGAAAGAATAACACTTCATTGCGACGGATTTCATCCACCTTAATGGGAATTTAATCGACTAAAATTATTGCGTTTTGATAGTATTTAGTATTTTTGCCACACCGACCAGTAATAAGAAATAACAAAATAAATCTCTAACACTATGAAAAGTTTAAAAACCTACCTCATCGTCCTATTAGGAGCACTTGTTTTAAGCTCCTGCTCAACGGACAAAACCATGATTGCCAAAGGCGTGGACCTTAATAAATATGGGTACGCCTCCATTGTAAAAGGCCAGACGATCCACGGCACCGAAACCGACATCGAAATCGAGCCGGGCATCTATGAAGCCATTGAATCCACGCGCCTGAAGATGGTGGGTGAGCGCCGTGTCAACGACCTGACCGAGGATCAGAAGGAAACGCTCATCCTTGTGAAGTATGCCGCCACCTCCAGCGAAGAGAAATCCACCCTCAGTGTCAGTTTCGAGGATTATATGACTGGCAAGACCGTGGCTTCGTGCCGTTCCTCCAATCGTTTTGCGCTTACACGCCAAAAGGATGTGGACAGAGCCATCAACAAACTGGCCAAACGCATCAAAGGCATTTGGAAATGATGATGCATTTTCTTTATAGAAAAGAAATAAATTTTTGAATATGAAACGATTATTAGTCCTAACAGGCGGTGGCGACTGCCCTGGCTTGAACGCCGTTATTCGCGCCATCGTCAAGAGAGCTTCCCAAGAAAAAGATTGGGAAGTGCTCGGTAGCATACAAGCCTACAATGGCATCCTTTGGGAGCCTACCGAGGTTGTCAGGCTGACACCCGAAGCGGTGCGCGGCATCCACTTCCGTGGCGGCACCATCATCGAAACCACGAACAAAGGCGGCCCGTTCAGCTGGCCTGTGAAGAATGCCGATGGCACTTGGACCACCGTGGACCGTAGCGACGAAATGCTCCGCAAGCTGCAATACCTGGGCATCGACGCTGTCATCAGCATCGGCGGCGACGGCTCGCAACGTATCTCGCAGAAGCTCTACGAGAAAGGCTTGAACATCATCGGCGTGCCCAAGACCATCGACAACGACCTCTCTTCGACGGAATGCACCTTCGGTTTCCAAACCGCTGTTCAGATTGCCACTGAAGCTGTCGACAAACTGGTCACCACGGCGGCTTCCCACAACCGTGTCTTCGTCCTTGAGGTCATGGGCCGCGATGCTGGCTGGATTGCCTTGCATTCCGCCATCGCGGGTGGTGCAGAGGTCTGCCTCTTGCCTGAATTTCCCTACGACATCAATATCATCAAGGAACGTCTTGAAAGCCGTTTCAACCATGACCGTGGCTTCGCCGTGGTGGTGGCTTCCGAAGGCGCAAGCCCGAAAGACGGCCAACAGGTGTATGAAATCAGCACCGAGGTCGGCTACGAGAACAAGAAACTGGGTGGCATCGGTCGTCGTTTCATCGAGGAGATGAAGGCAGCGGGCTTCACCCATGACATGCGCGAGACCACCCTCGGTCACCTGCAGCGTGGTGGCGTACCGATTGCTTACGACCGTGTGCTCTCTGCCGAGTTTGGCGTGAAGGCCTTCGAGATGGTGCTTAACGGACAGTTTGGCCAAATGGTGGCTTACCATCATCCTGACTTGGTGGCCGTCTCGCTCAAAGAAGCTATCTCCAAGCCCAACTTGGTCACCTTCGACAGTGACCTGGTTCGCACGGCACTGGGATTGAATATTTGTTTGGGTATCTAAAAACGGTAGAGACGCGCCAAGGCACGTCTCTACAAGGATAATCTGTGGTAGAGACGTAGCGCGCTACGTCTCTACATTCATTTTCATTTCTTGACAAACCTTCTCACCTCGGTGGCGTTCTGCGTCGTCATGCGGATGACGTATGTGCCAGCGGGCAGACTGGTAGTTTGTATCTCCACCATGTTGCCACAGCTCTTTTGGCTGTAAACTTTAGCTCCAGCGATGTTGAAGATGTCGATGTGGTCGATGGTTTCGGTGGCTTCAACGGTCAGCTTGTCGCTAGCAGGGTTAGGGTAGAGGTCGAAACCAATGGTGGCTTGTTCACCCACACCTTCCACATGTTGCAGGTTGGCCACGAGGTTGTGGCTGCCCGTCACGGTGAAGGCGTATGTCACAGCCTCTGAGACGATGATGCCGTTCTCGGTCCAATTCAGGAAGATATAGTCCTCGTTGGGGATGACTTTCACTGTGGCTTGTGAGCCATACGCATAATTACCGGTGCCGAACACTTCGCCGCCTTCGGTGGGGCTGGCAGTAGCGCTGATGGTATATGTCATGGGACTGAAGTTGGCCACCAAAGCACGGTCGTTGGTCACGGTGAAGGTGTAGCTGATATCCGTGGAGAGTACAACGGAGTTTTCTGTCCAGTTGACAAAGGTGTAACCCGTAGCTGGTGTAGCTGACACAGTACAAGCCTGTCCTTCCTGATAGGTGCCTGCACCGCGAACGATACCACCTTCTTGCGGCTTGGGTGTCACGGAGATGGTGTACATCGGCAATGGGTTTTCAGTGAAGTGGGCTACGAAGCTGTGGTTGCCTGCCACCGTGAAGGTGTAGCTGGCATCGGAGGAGACGTAACTGCCGTTCTCGGTCCAATTAATAAAGGTGTATCCGCTGCTCACGCTGGCGGTGATGGTACAGGTTTGTCCGTATGTAAAGGTGCCGCCGCCCGTCACGGTGCCACCCATGCTTGGGTTGGCTGTCACGCTGACGGTGTATGTGTTTATGGTGAAGTTGGCGATGAGGTTGCGGTTGCCCATCACCGTGAAGCTATAAGTGGCGTTGCTTGACACCACATTGCCATTCTCGGTCCAGTTGGTGAAGGTATAGCCAGCATTGACCGTGGCGGTGACGGTGCAGATTTGCCCTTCTTCGTAGGCGCCGTCGCCTGTGACAGTACCGCCGTTGTTTGGGTTAGCCGACACGCTGATGTTGAAGATGGGCAGGGGTTCGGCTGAGAAATTGGCGACGAGGCTGTGGTTGTCATTCACCGCAAAAGTGTAGCTGGCATTTGACGACACCACGATTCCGTTTTCAGTCCAGTTGTCAAAGAGGTAGCCGCTGTTCGTCGTGGCGGTGACAGTGCAGGATTGCCCTTCCTCAAAGGAGCCGCCACCTGTGACGCTACCGCCTTCTGCTGGGTTGGCCGATACGGTGACGGTATAAATGGTCGGTGGGTTCTCGGTGAAGTTGGCGACGAGGTTGCGGTTGCTATTTATTGTAAAAGTGTAGCTGGCGTTGGCCGATACCACATCGCCGTTTTCAGTCCAGTTTTCAAAGGTGTAGTTGTTGTTGGCTGTGGCGGTGACTGTACAGGATTGCCCTTCCTCAAATGTGCCGCCGCCAGTGACGTTACCACCTTCGGTCGGGTTGGCTGACACGGTGACAGTGTAGGTGGTCGGTGGGTTCTCGGTGAAGTTGGCGACGAGGTTGCGGTTGCTATTTACTGTAAAGGTATAGCTGGCGTTGGCCGACACCACATCGCCGTTTTCAGTCCAGTTTTCAAAGGTGTAGTTGCTGTTGGCTGTGGCGGTGACGGTACAGGATTGCCCTTCCTCAAATGTGCCGCCGCCAGTGACGTTACCGCCTTCTTGTGGGTTGGCGGTGACGTTGATGGTATAGTTGGTCACGGGTGTGTCGGGACAATCGCCTTCTTGGTAGAAGGTGATGTTGTTGGTACTGCTGGTGCCGGTGTAGAATGCGCCATTGTTATAGAACAGGTAGTAGGTGGTACTGCCTCCCCATCCACTCGATGTCTGGCTGATGCCGTTGCTGCCTATCGTCCAGCGGTTGTTGTTGCTTTGCGAAGTGCTCCAGGTGATGGCTTTGTTGCCCGACCCCCAGCCACTGGAGTTTCTCGTCAGATAGTATCCATTGTAGGAGATATAGTATTGTCCTGCCGTGCCCGTCGATGTCAAGATGAAAGGTGAAGTAATCTCACCTTGTTCGACAGAGTAGCCCCCTTCTACATTGGGCGTAAACGCCACCGAGGTCGTGGAGGATGTGCCGTTATTGTTGGTGGGCATGACAAGGGTGTTGCCGTCGTGATATCCCATGATATAGGAACCGGGTTCCGACAAGGTCACATCGTAGTAGCAGTCCACGGGGCAACTGCCCGAAGGCGAGAGCGAAACGGTGAGGTCGACACGCTCTCCGTCGGCGATGGTCACTTCGACGGTTTCGGAGCAGTAGCCTTCCTTGGTGAACCTGAAGCTATAAGTACCGCCTTTGATGGGACGGTGGAAGTCGCCAACAGAGTGCGTGGTCACCCATGACCCCAAGGCGTCGTGGTTTTGCACCGTGACGGTGACGCCCTCAATAGGCTGCTGGGTGTTGGCATCCCTCACGATGCCGTGCACACCTTTCAGACATTGCTCCATGAAGGTGAGCATGCTGTTGTGGTTGTAGTTCCAGAAATTAGGCAGCTGTGAGGCGCTGGGGGTCTTCGATGACGAGCATTCCAAAGTCAGCTCGCGGCATTGGCCGTAGTAGTTCATGTAGTCCTGACGGCTGCCCGTGATGGTGTACCAGGCGTAGCCGTTGGTGATGCCACTGCTGTAGGTATCGGTCATGTATGAAGAATAAACCGCGCGGGCGTTAGTGACATATTCAGTGCTGACCAGTCGCCACCAAGCATCGTCGGGATGCACGGGCTGGTAGGTGTCCCAAGGGTAGTTGACCACTTCGGCGCCGCCGTGGTAGTTGGCACCCATGGTGAACAGGTATTGCTGGGCAAGGTCCATCATCCATTGTGCCTCATTTTGGTATGAAGAGGCTCCGTCGGGGTGAGGCCCGTCGTCGAAATCGGGGAAGTGACGGTTCAGGTCAATGTTGTTGCCGTTGTTGCGGCGGGCACCAGTGACGGTGTTGTTGCCGCCGTAGTAGGTGCCGTCGGGGTTGGTACAGGGGAAGATGAAGATGTCGAGGCTGTTCACCAAATTGACGATGCGCGTGTCCGTGCTGGTGCACAGCTCGTTGATGAGGCGGAGCATGAGGATCATGCCGGTCACTTCGTCGCCGTGCATGGTGGAGGTGTAAAGGAACTTGGGCTTGCCGTTAGGCTCGCCGTTGTTGATGCGGACACCTAAAATCCTGCGGTGGTTGCTGGTCGTCAGCGTCCCCAAGTCAAGGAAGGTGCAAGTCCTGCCGCTGATAGCGGTTGCAGGGAAGCCCTCCATCATGGTGACAAATTGGGAATAGGTCAGGTAGCTGTCCCAGTCGTACATGCCGCGTTGCGGGTCGTACATCTTTGCTTCGTGGCGCAGCGACGGCGGCGTCAACAGGAAAGGCTCGTAACCTGCCGCCAAGAGGTTGTCGTATTGGGCCGGGTTGGCATAGCAAACCACGGTGCTGCCATCGGTGCCGTCGATGGAACAAAGGGTGTTGATGTTTTGGATTTCGCTCGGCTCCTCAACAGTGAGGCTGAAATAATACTCGCCGCGCTGCGACATGAGTTCTGTCAAGGCTTTCTGGCTCTGTGCTTGGAGGGTGCTGCAAAGCAGGAGGGCGAAGATGAATAGTGAAAAATGGCGTAAAAGCTTCATAGTGGAAAAAAGTAAAAGATGTCTTTGCGTTTTTTTAAGTCTGCAAAAATAGTTTTTTTTCGTTTCTAGGAGGTTATCCTTCCAAAAATTTCTACTTTTGCGCCCATGTCGAAAAACAAGTTTTATGTCGTTTGGTCGGGTCGCACCCCAGGCATCTACGATCGTTGGGAGACCTGCAAGAAGGAGATAGAGGGCGTGAAAGGCGCCAAATACAAAGGCTTTCCAGACCGCACAAGCGCCGAAACCGCTTTCAAGGAAGGCCCTGATAACTATTGGGGCAAGGAAGTGTCGCCCGTTGTCGACCTCTCGAAGGCAAAGGAGCAGCCTGTCAGCCCTGCCGTTGCCGTTGACGCTGCCTGCTCGGGCAACCCTGGCGAGATGGAGTATCAAGGGCTGTTCGTGGATTTTGGCACACAGCCTGCCCTGTCGGTGCAGCTGTTCAAAAGCCCCGTCTTCGAAAACGGCACCAACAACATTGGCGAGTTCCTGGCCATCGTTCATGCTCTTGCCTTACAGAAGAAAAACGGTTGGAAATACCCGATTTACAGCGACTCGGTCAACGCCCAGTTGTGGATTAGGCAGAAGAAATGCAAGACCAAACTGCAGCTCAACGCCAAAAACGAACACCTTTTTGAACTCATAGCCCGTGCCGAGAAATGGCTCAATGAGAACGCCATAGAAGTGCCCATTCTGAAATGGAAAACGGAAATCTGGGGAGAAATCCCGGCGGATTTCGGTCGGAAATAAGATAATTATTCCCCGACGAATGTCGGGAAATGAAAAATTCTCTACTTTTACCGCCTCAAATGCAAAGCATTCAACGGAGTTAAATACAAGATAGAAAATGCTGAAATACGATTCGTTTTATTTCCAATGCCCGCATTGCCATGCATGGCTTGAAGGTCGCAACCTAAAGGCCGAGATGGTGAACCAGGCTATCTTGTATTCCGATGGTAAGGTGCTAAACGATAATCTAATCACCACGCCGCAAAAGATGATCATGTGCCCCTCGTGCGGCCATATCTTCTGGGTTGAAAAACCCGAGGAACCTTTTATCACCTACGAAAAGCCCGACACTGAAGTCTATTCATGGAACACCTGGCGTTTCTATGGCATCAGTTTCTCTGACAACAAAGGGAAGATGGCTTTGGTCAACCACTACAAGACCTTTTTGAGGAAGAGCCACTATGAACCGAAGAAAGAAATCTATCTGCGTCGTTTCCTATGGTGGGCCTACAACGACCTTCACCGCAACCACCAGCATGTGCGTTTGAGATACTGGCTCAATGGTTTTATGAGTTTTGGCGTGTGGCATTGCAACCGTAAGATGATTCTTGAGGGCGAGAAGCTGTTTCTCAAGAATTATAAGGACTTCACCAGCAACCTGAAACGTCTGTTGGCACTGCTCGAAAAACATCCCGAGGAGCAAATCGACCTTGAGCTGCCCGAAATATACCGTGAGTTGCGCCAGTTCGACAAGGCGAAGGAGCTGCTTGAGCAGGTGGGCAGCCGCACGCACTTCACCAACGAGATGCTACGTCATTCCAAATGGAAAGATCCTCGGGTGTTTATGGTAACGGGATAAACAAGAAGGGGCGACCGATTGGCCGCCCCTTCTTCGATTTTATTGAATCATTCCTTTTCAAAATCAATCAGGAACAAATCTTTGACCAGGACCTCGGTGACGGTATGGCGCTGGCCTTTGTCATCGGTCCACTCGTTGTTACGAAGGCTGCCATCGATGGCAATGCGCTTGCCTTTTTTCACGTTCTTTTCGACGCGGTCGGCAGCGGGTCCCCAAGCCACGATAGGGAACCATTGTGTGTCGTTGACCCATTCTCCGTTGGCATTCTTCTTGCTTTCCGTTACGGCAAGACGGAAGCGTGTCATCTTGCTGTTGTTGAACATCTTCACTTCAGGTTCTGCACCCGGGCGGCCAATCAGCATGACCGAATTTCTCATTGTACTCATGGTTGTGTGTGTTTTAGTGTTATTAAGTAGGTTGATTAGTCGTTTTGCTCTTTTTCCCAATCAAGGAGGATGAAATTGTTCAGATGGATTTCTGTCGACAGGTGGCGCTGGCCGTTCTTGTCGGTCCATTCATTGTTGCGCAAGGCGCCATCGATGGCGATGCGCTTGCCTTTCTTCACCACTTGGGCGACGCGCTCAGCGGTCTTGTCCCATGCCACCACCGTAAACCATTGGGTGTCTTTCACCTGTTGGTGGTTGGCGTTGTGGCGCATTTCGTTCACGGCGAGGTTGAAGCGCGTGACGATGCGGTTGTCGTTGAAGGTTCTCGTTTCAGGTTCTGCACCCGGGCGGCCAATCAGCATGACCGAATTTCTCATTGTACTCAT
>CADAPW010000058.1 GCA_902789915.1 uncultured Bacteroidia bacterium
GCCAACGACAAGCTGGCTGGCGACATCGTCTATGCCAACTTCAACGAGCCTAGCACCTGCACCCTCGAAAACGGCGTGAACACGGTGACCCTCACCGCTGCCGAAGGCGTGCAACTCGCTGCCGATCAAACGACCGCTTTCAACATCGTCGTGATGAACGGCACCATGTCGACCGGCACCAGATTCGAGGTGAGAGACATGAACGACCGCGTCATCAAGACCTTGACGACCAGCCAACCCAACACCTTGAACGCCGAGTGCATCCTCGTCATGCCCTTGATGGAAGTGAGCTACGAATATCCTGATGTGACTACCACTGCTGCCACTAACGTGAGCAATAATACGGCCACCATCAACGGTACCTACACCTTCCCTGCCGGCGCTCCCGTGAACGCTTGCGGTTTCTACTGGGGCACTGACCAAACCGCTGTTGCCAACGGCACCGCCACCAAGGTGAACGCCACCGTTGGTACGCCCATGCACTACGACCTCAGTGGCCTCAGCGCCAACACCACCTATTACTTCAAGGCTTGGGCCGCCAACGAGACCGGCGAAAGCTGCGGTGCTGTGTTGAGCTTCACCACTCCTGTACAGATTGTGGCACCTCGAGTTCAGACCATCGGTCACAGCATTACTGGTACTTCCGCTACCCTCAATGGTAAACTTGTCAGCGATGGTAACGAGGCTTGCACCGTGGGCATCCAATTCAGCACCAATTCGAATATGAGCGGTGCCCAAAATTTGGCTGTCAGTGGCACACACAATTCAGTTTATGACTTCAGCAAGAATAAGGGTGGCCTTAGCTTCAATGTCACCTATTATTATAGAGCTTATGCTACCAATAGCAATAGCACTGTGTATGGTGAGATCATGAGTCTGAGAATTTCATGGGTCGGTCACTTCCTGGTCGATGATACCCCGGGCGACTTCAAGTTCGTGAGATTCTCCACCGGTTTGCTCTATTGGGATAACGATGCCCAAGAGTTTGCCTTCGAAAATGACCAATGGTCGTTCCACAGATGGATGGATGCTGAATCTGACGTTGAACCCAATGCCTCGTACAGCCAGTTCTGCTGGAGTAACGAGTTCAATGATTACGGTAAGAACAATACCCCCAACCAAACGGGTCATGGTTTTGTCGATTGGGGCAACAATGTGATTCGTAAGTCCAATTCTACCGATTACGATCCTGCTAACACATGGCGTACACTTACCTATCCTGAGTGGGAATGCATCATTAGAAACCACGATCACATCGTCCGCGATGTTAATGGCATGAACTACTTTATCCTGCTGCCTTATGAGATGACAGCTTCTCAAGCTAGTGGCTACTCCAACCAACAGCTTTCTGACCTGGGCGCTGCCTACTTCCCGATGTGCGGTAATGCCGTTGACGATCCTGGTCAAAACCCGATGTCATGGGGCTACAACTCTCAGATCTGCATCTGGAGTGCTTCGGTTGCTACAGACAGTGGAAACTGGGGTCAAGCTGGTGCTGTGTGGTTCTATGCCGATGGCGGTGGTTACATCAACGCTGGTGGTATGCACAACACCTACTATCACCGTATGCAAGTCCGTCTTGCTCAAGACGAGAATTAATTTGCTTCACATAGCAAATCGTCAAGAAACAAGAGAGCGACATCCGCTCTCTTGTTTTTTTGATTTTGAAAGGTAATTGTGGGCCGAATTGGGCACAAAAAAACAGCCTCGAATCTCGGGGCTGCTTTTCGTACCGAAGGCCGATACAAAACCCCGAAAAAATAGGAAATCAAAGGAATGTAAAAGCATTAAAAATCAGTGCTTTCTGGAATGGCTGTTTTCACTTGTTTTCAAAAAAGGTGTACTTTTTTGCTCAATTAGTACACTTTTTAGTACACCTTATGAAAAAAATGTGTACCTTTGTGCCACCAAAAGAAACAAAAAGAAATATAGTTGAATTATGGCAAAGTTAGAAAACAAGACAAAAGACAACCCCCGTATAGAGCAACGAGTTTTGTCAAATGGGCGAATCAGCCTCTATTTGGAGTATTATTTAGGCCGTCAAAGTGAGCCTGTTTTAGATGAAATGGGGGAACCCGTTTTGTATCAAAGTGGCAAGATGGCCGGAACGCCAAAGTACAAGGTAAGGCATATCAGGCGAAAAGAAAACCTGAATCTCTACCTGATTGCCAACCCCAAAACCCCCTTTGACAAAAACCAAAACAAAGAAACCTTGCAATTGGCAAAGAAAATCAGGTTTGAGAGGGAACAGGAACTATTGGAAAAGCAAGATGGGTATAGGCTGAAAAAAGACCGCCAAATTGACTTTTTGGAGTATTTTCAGACCTACATTGACGGCTACACAAAGAAAGATATTAGAATGGTGCAAATGGCATTGAACCGCTTCAAAGACTTTTTGAATGACACGCCCGAATACGCCTGTTTTGTCAAAGGCATGAAGCCGGAACAAATGGACAAAGACATGATGATTGCCTTTGCTGAATACCTGCAAAGTAGGAGCAAGGGAGAGGGGGCGAAAAGCATTTACCAACGCTTCAAAAAGGTTGTCAAATACGCCATTGAGCATGATGTTATGACAAAGAACCCTTGCAACGGGGTAACTATCAAGATTGATGACCAAATATTGAGAAAAGATGTGCTTTCCCTTGATGAGGAAAAGGCATTGATAAACACCCACTATGAGGGCGAAAACCCCAATATCAGGCGGGCTTTCATTATGTGCCTATATTGCGGGTTGAGGTTTTGCGATGTTAAGGACTTGACCTTTGCCAATGTGGACTATTCCAATAAGCTGTTAAAGTTTGAGCAAAACAAGACAAAAGGACATTCAGCCAACAGCGGCGTTATTATCCCGCTCAACGATGGGCTGTTGAGCCTGATAGGAAAGCCGACAGATGAGCAGAGCAAAGACAGCCTTATATTTCCTTTGCCGAGTTACGAAATGTGCAGTAAGGCCGTGAAAAGATGGGTAAAGCGGGCGGGAATCGAAAAGCATATTTCGTGGCATTGTGCCAGGCATTCTTTCGCTGTGAATATCCTGAATGAAGGAGCGAACATTAAGACAGTAGCCAGCCTTTTAGGGCATTCGGGATTGAAGCATACAGAAAAATACACACGCGCTGTTGATGAGCTGAAACAGAAAGCAATCAATAGTTTGCCCGAATTGGATATTACAAACCTCTAATTTCACGTGCCATGGAAAGAAAATTTGAGTGCATCGATGAGCAAACCAATATAAACAGCCTTTCAATTGAATTGTACTGTAAGAGGATGGTAGCCAACTATAAACGCACCGCGCAGCTCCTGGACGCTTTATTGGAAGACAGCAAAGGGGTGGTGATTCCAACTTTGGGAGGCAAAATCCTCATCAACACGGGCGATGATAAACGGTTGGCCGTGGCAATAGTCCAGGAGGTAAAGCATTATTTCGGAGAGCCTAAAAACAAGCCAAAAAACACCGCTGACGAGGTTTTGATTATAAACATGGCTGATGATTGGTTGGAGGGCGTAAAACGCAGCTCCGCCAAAACAACGCGCCAAGAATACGTTAATTATGTGGTTGAGCGAACCAAGCGAGAATACACCCCCGATACTGACAGAGCAAACAGAGGCGACATGGCCACGACCTTCAATGAGATAATAGAAGCTGTGGAACAATGGGCGAAGACGAAACCAAGGCAACCGAAAACGAAGAAAACGGAACTCAAGCAAAGCAAACCCAGTAACAGCCACGATCGTTTCTGTAGCAAACTTGATGAAGATAACGCCCGGACCTTATTTCAAGCATTATACAGTAAAAACTATATCAACGGAGAGGTGCCCGACTGGTTGATTTATTGTGGTGCCAAAGATGGAACTCCTACAAAGCGCATGGATTGGCTGCAGGGATTGAATGAATTGGCCTATTTTGTAGCAGGATTATTCGGAACCACAAACAAAAATGACTTATGGTCTGTCACAGCGAGTGTTTTTTCAATCAAAGGAGCAGACATCAATAAAGCCTCTATCAGGAGCCTACACAATCAATGTAAAATATCGAAAACCAAGCGCGCGGCCCTTGATGAGATTTTGAGAAAAGCTAAAAAAGACAATATAGTAAATGAATTGAGAACCAATTAAATTACGGTTTACAGCAATTTGTTAGGGTTTACGATGTGCAATTGTCGTAAACCCTTATTTTTTCAGATACTCGGATTTTTACACCGTGAAACAGTGGCCAAGGCACGGGAAACGCCTTTGACCGCTCAACGCATGGGCAAGGAAGGGGGCGGATGTTTCCCCCGCACCCCTGACAGCCCCAACCCTCAAAACTGACACGATGAGCGAGGAACTGAAACAAATGGCCGAACTGATAGCGGCAAACATTATCAATTGCACCAAAGAAGTGCTGACAACCGATGAGGCGGCAAGATATTTGGGCGTTTCCAAATCATACCTCTACAAACTTACAATGCAGCAGAAAATCCCCCACTACAAGCCCTTGGGAAAGATGTGCTATTTCAACCGGCAAGAGTTGGAACAATGGCTGCAAATAAACAGAATTGCGACTGGGGATGAAATCAGCCAAAAGGCTCAAAGCTATTGCATGAAGAAAGGAGGTCAGCAATGAAACCGAAAAATGAAATCATAATATCTGTAAACGCAGGTACGGACGACGCTCCCGATTGGCAACATCTGGACATGGATCCAGGGGAACAATTCGCCCTGGAACTTGTCAACAATCTATTTACGGATATTTCAAGTATCACAAGCAGCAGCACCGATTGTACCATCAAGATTCCGAGAACCGTACATAATGATAAGGTTTTCGATTGCGCATATAATCCAGCCTATAACAGCAGCTTTCCTTATCGGTACCATGAATGCCGATGCAGAATCAATGATATTGATGTTACCGGGAAATCCTACATGTATCTTCTAAGCGTTGAGGATGGTTTCTATAGAATTGCAATAGTCTTTGGCCTGATGCAGAACTGTAAGAAATGGATTGAAAACAGCCCCAGTTTACGGCAACTCCCCGACAATGGAGAGAGTATACAATGGGATTGGCAAGCAGCGTACAACGATGGGCCACATGCAGGAATGCCCGACCCATGGGCCCCGATTTGGTACGGAGAAGATGCAGCGAGTTACGCAGCTCATAACGGGCTGAGCAAGGCAATGTATTTCGGAATCTATAACCCGGGATTTCCCTTGACATACGAAAATGTTGGTTTGGCCAACGTTCACCCATTTGTTACGCTCCGCGAGATTTGGGAGAGAATCACTGCAGCCAATAATTTGAATTTCGTATTACCCTCAGAGGTTGAGCGAGACATGGAAGATGTGGCATTGGTACTGACAAAGATTGACGGCAATACTCCAAATGGGATTCCGACAATTCATACAACACAGATTTCAAGTCCGCATCTTATGCACCGCCCGGCCTATAGGTTTTGGTTTCACCTAAACGAAGAAGGGTATTTTGACACGGCAACCAATTTGTTCAACAGGGTTTTTTCACAAGGCAACAAATCCGTTACCCTCAACATAAACATTGTGCTTGAAAACTATGAATTGCAAGGTTTGTCCAATCTGATTCACTATGTTGGGGGAAATATGAATAGACTGAAAATGAAGATAATGGACATGGTATCCGGCACCGAGCATTATATAACACCTGTGAATATTGGAACTACTGATTCCCAGTTGTTTTATAGTGGCCGCGTAACACTCGAAGGGAGTGAGGTGGTTGGTGCTGTCATTGGATACCTACTTGTTGAAATTGAACCGACCAATTATCAGGGAGACTGGGTGACAGTAGAAGACTATCTGCGTGATATTTCGGCAACAGGCTCTGTTCAATACATCACTTATCAAGACACCGTAAATTATCCGAATGAATTTCTGTTGATCCCCAACCTACCGGATATTTCACAGTTGGACTTTGTCAAGGCTATTTGTGGTATGTATTGTCTTTTCCCTGTCATTGACTCGAGCAGTGAGGAAATTATCCGTTTTGTTCGTTTCGATACCCTTGAAGAAAACACGGCCAAGGCCTACAATTGGAGTGATAAGCATTTGGAAACGGATAGACACGCCCCGAAATACGCTGACTTTGATTTAGGTATTTTCGCAAAGAGAAACAAGATTGCCTATAAAAAGGATGACAAAGAAGATGTGACGAGCGAGGCTTTTATAGAAGTTAATGACGACACATTGGATGATGAGAAAGATCTTGTTATATTCCCATGGGCCGCATCAAATGGAAACACTATCGAGCAGTACAAAATTGTCAATGAGAGCGACACATCAACAGACCCACCAACAGTGACTCGCAAAGTTGAATTTACCGAATGTGAGTATAGACTGATGAGAGTTCATGAATGGTACAACCAAGCCGATAAGAAAGTAACGCGCCTTTCTTTCTATAATCTTTCCCCGGAGTATTTGATTTCCCAGTATTACACAACCTATATCGGGACCTCAACAGAATCAAAGCGGCTGAAAGAAAATATCACGCTCAACGAGATTGATTTGAAAGAAATGGATTTCACGCGCCCGGTGTACTTGGCAAAGTACGGACGCTATTTTGCTGTAAAGACAATCCGATGGAACACCAATAGCCTATATTCAGAAGTGGAACTAATACAATTAGATTAGCCATGGAAACACTACAACGACCCAAAAAACAGCCATACAAAAAACCTCAAGCAGTCAGAGACCTTGAAGCGATGGCAGACATTGACAACCAACAGCGACACCCCAACATACCGCCTAAATATCTTGCAAAAAGTAAGTACCGGGACGACACGGCCAATGGGCTGACAAAGTGCATCGTTGACTATATCCGATTCAATGGAGGCCAGGCTGAGCGCATCAATACAATGGGCATACCGAGAGACAATAGAAAAACCGTTACTGATGTGTTAGGCCGGGACCGATTGATAGGTAGTGTTGAATGGCGTACCAGTGGAACCACGAAAGGCAGCGCGGATATTTCCGCAACCATACACGGCCAATCCGTTAAGATTGAGGTCAAGATAGGCCATGACCGTCAAAGTGACGCTCAACGCGATTATCAGGCCTCAGTTGAGCAGGCAGGAGGGGTGTACTATATAGCCAAAGACTTCACAAATTTCGTTCGATGGTATAAGGAAAGGTTTTGAGTTATGGAAAAGAAAAATGGATTTGTTTTTTACGAAAGTTGGTACGATGGCGCAAAAGAATTGAAGCCAAAACATCGCGGAATTTACTTAGAAGCTATCATAAAATTTGGCCTTTATGGTGAAGAAATTGAACTAAAAGGTATCGAAAAAGCGTTGTTTTCTGCAATAAAACCAACCATAAAATTCAACAAAAAACAAAAGAACAACGGACTCAAAGGCGGTGCAAATCAAGGGAATAGCAATGCGAGAAAAACAACCCAAATTCAACCCAAAAACGACCCAAATTCAGCTATTTATCTTGAGGATAAAGATATAGATAGAGATATTTATAAAGATAAAGATAAAGATAATGATGACGATGATGACAATAATAGTCAATCGCCTTCGTCGTCTTTCTCTATAGAAGAATTTTTGAAAACATATCTTGAAACAACAGGTAGTATCTACGGAGAAATCGCATTGACCGAGCGTCAAATAACAGCCATTGTGAACGAATGGAAACAACACGAGGAGCGGAGAAACAAGTTTATCAAACAAGGGCTCCCAGTGCCGGAGCCTTTCCCGAAAGTGTTTTGGAAGGCTGTTATGCAATCCCGATGGCTGCGAGAAAAAGGCTGTGATTATGTATTAAGTACCGCGACGAGCAAAACTTATAACGCACCGATTATCCATGCTGTTACGGTGGGTTGTTATGCAGACAACGCCAAGGATACTATTCCAACATCACCAAAACAAGACAAGCAAGAAGACCCGCAAATCAAAGAGATAAAGGATATTTGGAACCAATTTATTAGAACCAACCCTGACAAAGACAGCAAGTTACAAAAAGTGATGGAGCTGCGAGAACAATACGGAAGGTTACCTGATGAGGTCTTAAGGTATTTTGGTATGGTACAAGTTGGTGAAAAATGGTACTGGAAAGAATAAAGCAGAATAAAGCAAGGAGATACACCATGGGAAAAGAGGATTTTATTTCGGTCAACACAAAAGAATTTTGGGAGTTGAGCAATCAGATAGGCCATTATACCGCTTGCGTACTCATTTCTTTCGCTCTATCTGACAGCTTGACTTTGCCGCCAATATTCTACAACAAATCCAAGTGCAGACGCGATGAGCTTTTCAAAAGGATTGCCGCAAAACTATTCAATGCTCAACCCACACGGGAAATGAAACGCACGGCACAAGCCATTGAGACGCTTGTCAATGAAGGGTATATTAGAATCAAGGATACAAAAAACGGCATGACAGTAAGATTGAACTGGAGAAAAGCGCGATATGTTTTGCGAAAATGTAACCCATGAAATTCTACAAAATTCTACAACTATAAAAAAGAGCCATGGAAGACAGAGACGAAAAAGGACGCTTCACAAAAGGACACGGATCCATTACAAGCAAGGAGCAAGCAAAGGAGATGGGAGCTAAGGGCGGCAGCATCACCAAGCAGAACCGCGTTGAAAAATGGATAAAGGCCGTTGAGGGACCGGGGGCGCACCCCATCACGAAAGATGAGGCCGCATCAATAGACCGATACTTACTTTGCCAAACAAACAACGAACTCCAAAAGATAGCGGAAAGGAAAGATGTTCCGATAATCATTCAGGCAAGAGCCAAACAGCTTGTTGATAGCAAAAACGCATTTGATGCCACCGAGAAACTATTAGACAGAGCCTTTGGAAAGCCTAAGCAACAAGAAGAGCACATCATCGAAGGCACCGTTGATACAGCAGCCGTTATCAGTTATCCGGATTTCATAAAAAGCATCGGTATAGATACGACCGTAACAGATGAAGAATTGTACGAACCATGAAAACAACAGTAGGGAATCACGAGATTTGGCACAAATGCCCAAACTGTGGCCAGGAATACGATGATAGGCTGTACTGGGGGGATTGCCCCAACTGTCATCATCAAGACGAATCGGATGAGGATTCGTTCTCATAGTGAGAACAAATCCCTAAAATCGTTCTCACTGTGAGAACAAATGATTGATTTTCAATATTTTATATACAACTTATCAAAATATTCCGTATCTTCGCATCGTCAAACCAACATAAATAATATAGATATGGAAACAACAAAAAAGACAAGGCTCGAAGCCTTCATTGAAGCCCAAAAGACCGGGCAAATTGCCATCAAACCGAAAACCGCGCAAATCCTCGAACACATGATGAGACTGGAAGAAATCATCGACACCCTTTATGACGACTTCTCAGATGGTTATCCCGCTGGTGCACAAGATGAAATCTATGACAGAATTTACAAAGCCTACTCCCCTATCCATGAAGAAGTACTGAATGAGTTTAAGGATTATTTGGTAATGGAGTCATTGGGATGTGTGGAGTTTGAAGGATTGTAAAAGCGAAAAAGCCGACCGATGAAAGACTCAGTCAAAGCAAAAATCGGAGGGGTAACATGACAACCAAAATCACCAAGTAAACCCCATGCAAAGGCAGGACAGCGACCCCGCACATCGCTCCGGCTTTTTCGCGGTGCAAATATAAAGGGATTTTCCTTACTTTTGCAACGGCTGTTTTCGACAGCAACTATATTTCTTTTGGCACGGTGTAGGCGGGAACGCTTGCACCGTTTTTGTTTCGGACATTGACCGCTCAACCTGATGAGCAAATAGTGGGCAAATAGAGGGTTAAAAAGGCAATAATTTTCATGTAGTACACTTTTAGTACACTTTGACAAAACAAAAACCCCTCAAAATCAATCGATTAAGAGGGGTTTGGAGTACCGAAGGCCGGGATCGAACCGGCACGAGTGTTACCTCATCGGTTTTTGAGACCGACGCGTCTACCGATTCCGCCACTTCGGCATGACTTCTTCGCGTCAAACGCGGCTGCAAAAATACGGTTTTTTTTGTTCACCGCAAGCAAGTTTTGAAAAATTTCTTTTTTTTGTCTTGTTCGCACGGAGAAAATCCCTAATTTTGCAGCCCGAAAAACAAACTCTAAAACCGCCTTCAAAATGTCAGGAAGATTTGTATCTATTTTCGCCGGCAGAGCCACTAAGGATTTGGGCGCCAAGATTGCCCAAGCCTATGGCACCGAGCTGGGCAAGTCGCAGGTCGTCGTCTTTTCCGACGGCGAGTTTCAACCTTCATACGAGGAGAGCATCCGTGGCCATCACGTGTTTATCGTGCAGTCCACCATGCCCTCTACCGACAACCTGATGGAGCTTTTGCTCATGATTGACGCTGCAAAACGTGCCTCGGCCCACAAGATTATCGCCGTGATTCCGTATTTCGGCTGGGCGCGTCAGGACCGTAAGGACCAACCCCGTGTGAGCATAGGTTCAAAATTGGTGGCCAACTTGCTGACCGCCGCTGGCGTGAACCGCATCATCACCCTCGATCTCCATGCCGACCAAATCCAAGGCTTCTTCGACATCCCGGTGGACGCCCTTTATGCTTCAAGCCTCTTTATCGACTACATCCAGAAGATGCAAATCAAGGACTTGATGATGGCTTCGCCAGATGTGGGCGGATCGAAGCGTGCATCGGCCTATGCCAAGCGTCTCGGCTGTGACCTCGCCATTTGTCACAAGCAACGCTCACGCGCCAATGTGGTGGATAGCATGACCCTCATCGGCGACGTGAAGGATAAGAATGTCATTCTTGTTGACGATATTATCGACACCGCTGGTACCATCGTTAAGGCCGGTCAGGTGCTAATGGACAACGGCGCTAAGAGCGTCCGCGCCTTCGCAACCCACGCCGTTTGCAGCGGTCCTGCCATGGAACGCCTCGACAACTCGGTGTTCAGCGAAGTGGTCGTCACTGACTCCATCCCGTTGCCCGCCAACGCTTCGAAGAAAATCCATGTGGTGAGCACAGCCCCTTTGTTTGCCGATGTCATCCACCGCGTGGAATCCTACGAATCCATCAGTTCGTTGTTCAAATAATGCAAAATCCTGTAGAGACGCAAATTTGCGTCTCTACAACAACAAATAAACAATTAAACAATCAACAATTAAACATCAAAACACAATGAAAACTGTATCATTGAGCGGTTCTCTCCGCGAGAACGTAGGGATTGCGTAATGCCGAAATGGTTCCATGTGTCATGTACGGTGCTGGTGAAGAACAAATCCACTTCGCCACGGCCGAAAAGAACTTCACCAAGATCCTCTTCACCCCTGAGACTTACATCATCGACTTCGATGTCAACGGCAAGACCTACAAGACCATCCTGCAAGACATCCAGTATCACCCTGTGACCGACAAGGTGTTGCACGCCGACTTCCTCATCGTGAAGGAAGACAAGCCGATCACTGTCACCCTGCCCATCACCCTCGAAGGCTCTGCCACGGGTGTCATGCGTGGTGGCAAACCCAAGATGGGTATCAAGAAGGTGAAGGTTGCTGGTCTCATCAAGGACCTGCCTGACTATGTGAAGGTCAACATCAGCAATGTGAATATCAACGAAGCCATCAAGGTGAAGGATCTCGCTATCGAGAACGTTACCCCCGTCACCCCTGGCTACACCGTCATCTTTGCCGTCAACGCCGCTCGTGGCGCCGCCGTTGCCGAAGAAACCGAAGAATAATCATATATTCAACCAAACGAATAGGCCGTCTTCGGGCGGCCTATTTTTAGTTTTTGGAATTTGCTTCGCAAAGAAATCAATCAAAATAGTCAAAGAAATATGTGCTTAAGAAAGATTTTTGAACGATTTCTTGGCCGTAGGCCAATCCCAAATAAGGATACCAAAGAAGAAAACATGAAATACCTGATTGCCTGTTTGGGAAACATCGGTGCCGAGTATGACAATACGCGTCATAACATCGGCTTCAAGATTGCAGACCGCTTGGCGAAGGACCTGGAAGGGACCTTCACCACGGGTCGTCTTGCCCAAACTTCGGAGATGCGATATAAGGGCAAGACCCTGCTCGTCATTAAGCCTACGACCTACATGAACCTCAGCGGCAAGGCGGTGAAATATTGGCTGCAACAGGAGAAGATCCCTATTGAAAACTTGTTGGTCGTCAATGATGATATTGCCCTGCCTTTGGGCACGTTGCGCCTTCGCAAACAAGGTGCCGATGGGGGTCATAACGGCTTGACTGACATCATCGAGAAGCTTGGTACTAATGTGTTTTGTCGCCTGCGTTTCGGATTGGGCGATGACTTTCCGCGCGGTCGTCAGATTGATTTCGTTTTGGGGCAATGGAAGTCCTCGGAAGAGCCTATTGTCGATGAAAAAGTGGACGAGGCCGTCGAAATCATCAAAAGTTTCGTCACACAGGGACCGGACAGGACAATGAACCAGTTTAATAAAAAGTGATGAGTTAGTAGGATTCTGCCTCCCTCGCCTTCTTGTCCTTCAAGGATCCTTCAAAAATATCGAAGCAGACGAATCTGCACTCTAGCGGTCCGTTCCAAATCGGGATTTTGGCCGTGGGCTTCAGTCCTACGTGGCGCAAAGCCACCGCGTCGTCGGTGATGAGCCAGCATTGGAAGCCTTGGAAGTTGTGCTTCAGCGTGCAGCCGATTTCCTCATAAAGTGTGTCGATGTCGTCTTCCTCCAGACGGTCGCCGTAGGGCGGGTTGATGATGACGATGCCGCCGCCTTCGGGTGGGGTGAGGTCGTGCATGTCCTTCTTCATCAGGTGGATGTCGTGCTGCAAGTGGGCGTAGTTGATGTTGCCCTCGGCAATGGCCACGGCCTTCGGTGAACGGTCGGAGGCCCAGATTTCGTAGTCGAAGTCACAAATTTTGGCATCGGCTTCCTCGCGGATGCGTTGCCACAGCTCAGCATCGTAATCGTCCCATTTCATGAAGCCCCATTGTTTGCGGTAATAGCCCGGCGGAATCTTCATCGCGTACATCGCCGCCTCGATGGGCAACGTCCCCGAGCCACACATGCAATCAAGGAAGTTGCAATCGGCTTTCCAGCCCGTGAGTTGGATGAGGCCTGCCGCCAGCACCTCGTTCATGGGGGCTTTGTCGACTTGCTTGCGGTAGCCACGATGGTGCAGGCTCTCGACAGAGCTGTCGAAGAGAAGGGTCACCTTGTCCTCGCGGATGTGCAGGCTGATGCGCAGGTCGGGGTTCAAGGTGTTGATGCTTGGACGTATGCCATAGACGTCGCGGAACTGGTCGACGATGGCGTCTTTCATGCGCAGGCTGGCATACTGCGAATGGGTGAAGAAACGTCCGCTCGTCACCGCGTCGATGCAGAAGGTTTGGTCGGTGCGGATAAGCTCAAACCAATTGATTTCCTGCACTTTCTTGTAGAGTTCGTCGTCATTCTTGGCGAAGAAAGTCTTGAAAGGCTTCAGCACCTTGAGGGCGGTGCGCACCTCGTAGTTGATGCGGTACATCAGTTCCTTGTTGCCTTCGCAGATGACGGCGCGGTGCATGGGGCGCACGTTCTTGGCTCCTAAAGCCTTGATTTCCTTGACCAGCACGTCTTCGAGTCCGGCAGCAGTTTTGGTTATTAGTTGGTAGTTGTCTTCCATGTGGGATAAATTTGTGGCAAAGATAATGTTTTTTTTGTTTAGTACGCTTTCGGAAAGCATGTCATTCCTACGTTGGTCGGTGCGTTGGCGGGAATCTATGCTTTCCGAGAGCAGCTCATCGGTTCTCCCGACCTCCAATAGATTCCTGCCTGCCCTCTACCTCCGTTGGAATGACATCGAAGGTCGGGAGAACCTTTAGAAAAATCAAGGTACATTCCCCTATGTAACCATTTTTTCCCTATCTTTGCAAATTCAAAAGCAAGTTTAGTCTTTGATAATATTTTGAATTACAATAATTTAATAAATCAATCAATGAAGAAAGTATTAGGAATCATCGCGATGGCCATCATGGTTTCGGTGGGTCGCGTGTATGCCGATGAAGGCATGTGGCTCCCGATGTTTGTCGAGCGCCTGAACTATGTTGACATGCAG
>CADAPW010000059.1 GCA_902789915.1 uncultured Bacteroidia bacterium
ATTTATCCCGATATGTACGGTCAGGCTTTCTTCGAACGCTTGGACATGACCCGCTTCGACCACCTGTTTTTCAAGGACTTTGGCGGGCCGAATGACCAATTAAAACATGGCGACCTCAATACACTGAAACTCTTGGCCCTCGTCGGGCTGCTGTTGTTGCTTTCGGCGGTGTTCAACTATATCAACCTTTCGTTTGCCCTCACGGGAAAGCGCGCCAAGGAGATGGCCACCCGCCGTTTGCTCGGAGCGCAGAAAGGCGAAATCATTTGGAAGTATATCGCTGAATCATTGGTATTTACGGCAGTTTGTTTTGGCTTTGGCTTGTTGTTAGCATACTTGTTGGCACCGTCAGTCAACGCCTTGCTCAACAGCCCTGATGTGCCGATTGCCATTCAGATGAAACCTATGTACCTTGCGGCTTATTTAGGCATTGTTGCGGTTGTTGGCGTGCTCAATGGCATTATTCCTGCCGTGTTTGCCAGTCGCGTGCAGCCGATGGATGTGGTGAAAGGTACCTACCGCCGCAATACGAAAATGGTGTTCAATAAGGTATTCATCGTCATCCAAAGCACTTTAGCGGTTTTTCTCGTTGCAATGGCCATTGTGATGGAGGCGCAATACCGCACCTCGCTGAACCGCCCGAAAAACTGCAATACCCAAGACAAATACTATTTGGTGGTGTTCGCCTCCGAACCGCAATCCGATTTGTTTGACAAACTTGAAGAATTGCCTTGTGTGAAGCGGATTGGCCGAAGTAGGGGCGTGCCGGGGTGTATGATTGGTGGACAGTACAGCCTCACTCGTGACGGACAGAATATCTTGTATCGGCATTTGATGATGGATACCGTTGCTTTCCAAATGCTTGACTTTGAAATTCTTAAAGATTATCAGACTCCGCTTTACAATACGGTGTGGTTTGGCGAGCGGGCCTTTGCCGCCACAGGACTTACCGATGAGAATCACGAAATCAATGTTTTAAGGGAAAGGACGACCAACTGCGACCAAGTGGCTGGTGTGATTCGTGATTTCCCAGTGACAACAAGCAATGTGGGTGACGAAGATTATCAGATTATCAGTATTATGAAAGCCGATGACATCAAATATGGCGGTTTTGTGATGGAAATTATAGGTGATCATGCGGAAGCGAGAAAAGCCATCCACGAGGTGGTCGATGAATGGCGCAATGGTGAATTTGTGGATCCTTTTGCCGATGGTTTCATTGACGATTTCTACCGCGACGCGCTCAAGCCCGCCAAGAATAATATGCGTCTTTTGGAGATTTTTATGCTGCTTGCCGTGCTGATCTCTCTGCTTGGCCTTATCGCCATGAGCACCTATTACGCAGGCGAGAACGCCAAGAGCATCGCTGTGCGCAAGGTGTTTGGCGGTACCGTTGAGAGCGAGACATGGCGCACCGTTAAGGAATATATGGTTTTGGTGGCGGTGGCTTGCGTCATCGCCGTCCCGATAGCGGTGTGGGCGGCGCAACGCTATCTTGAAGGCTTCATCGTCAGGCTCGAAAACTACGGCTGGATTTTTGTTTTGGCCGTGGTGATTTCCCTCATGATGGCCTTTCTCTCGGTGCTTTGGCAGACCTTGAAGGCCGCGCGGACGAATCCTGCGGAGGCATTGAAAAAGGAATGAAACTGCAAATTATGTTTTTTCGGTAATAGAAAAATACATTTTTTACTTCGCAAAATCAAAAAAGTTGTATTTTTGCGAAATAGAAATATGTAAAGTTATGGTTAACATAAAGTTAATAGAAAGAGATGATTACCTTGAACAGTTGGAGCATACGAAAAACACTCCAGACATAAAGGTTATTACAGGAGTTCGAAGAAGTGGAAAATCGAAACTGCTTGAGATGTTTGCCAAAAAGATAGAATCGGTAGAAAACAACGTCAATATCATCCATGTTGATTTCAACCTGCTGAAGTTCGAACCATTGCTGGAATACCATAATCTTCATGATTTCATTGAAGAGTCCTATCAGGAAGGGAAAGACAATTATGTCATGATTGACGAGATCCAGATGTGTGAGAGTTTTGAGAAAGCAGTCAACAGCCTGCATGCTTCCGAAAAATACAACATCTTTGTCACTGGCTCCAACGCTTTTCTGTTAAGCAGCGATTTGGCGACTTTGTTTACCGGGAGAACTTTCGAGTTGAAACTCTTTCCATTTTCATTTAATGAATATGTAAGGTATTATCAATCTACAGATTACAACTCTGCATTTGATTCATATCTTGAGGAAGGAGGCATGCCTGGCTCTTATCTTTACACGACCACCAAGGAGAAATACCCTTATATCAACGATGAGGTATTCAATGCCCTTATTGTCCGTGACATTATCAGAAGATATAAAATTAGGAATGTGAACTTGCTCAATAAACTCGTTGATTTTCTGATGGATAATATCGGTAACATCACATCGGTTAGGAAAATATCCGACACTTTGACTTCAAATAAAATCAAGACGAACGACAAGACTGTCGGGAAATACATTGATTATCTCTGCAATGCTTTTGCCTTTTATCGTATCCGCCGTTACGACATCAGTGGGAAAAGGTATCTCACAACCGATGACAAGTACTATCTTTCGGATCATTCATTTAAATATGCAAGACTCGGAACCAAGAACCTCAACATTGGTCGAGTCATTGAGAATATAGTGGCTGTGGAACTTTTACGACGTGGTTATGAGGTTTATGTTGGGACTTTGTACAACGGTGAGATAGATTTTGTTGCCATGAAACAAAACGAGAAAATCTATTTTCAGGTGGCGGACGATATAACAAATGAAGAGACGTTTAAACGCGAAGTCTCGGCGCTTTTAAAAATCAAAGATGCCTATCCAAAAATACTCCTGGCAAGAACCCGTCAGAAGGAATTCCAATACGAGGGCATTCGAATCATCAATTTGGCCGACTGGCTTGTTTCATCATAAAGTATAATAGCTATGTCCAAACTCAAATCCAAAATCCTAGTCGTCGACGACAACGCCGGCATCCGGTCGGCACTGAAGATATTGCTGCCCATGCGCTTCGCCGAGGTGGAACTTATCGCCTCGCCCAAGGTGCTGATGGAGACCATGCGAACCTTCAAGCCTGACGTGGTGCTGCTCGACATGAACTTCGAGACTGACATCAACACGGGCAACGAAGGCCTCTTTTGGCTCTCCGAACTGAAACGCGACTTCCCCGAGGTGGAAGTGGTGCTCTTCACAGCCTATGCTGACATCGCCCTCGCCGTGGAAGGCATGAAACGCGGTGCCTTCGACTTCGTGGTGAAGCCTTGGGACAACGCCAAACTGCTCGCCACACTCGAAGAGGCTTGCAAGAAACATCGTAAGGTCACGGGGAAGGCCTCCATTGTCGAACCTGCACCCACGATGCGCTGGGGCGAAAACGAGGCGATGCGGCAATTGCGCGCGATGGTGGAGAAAGTGGCTCCTACCGATGCCACCGTGCTCATCACAGGGGAGAACGGAACAGGTAAGGATGTTCTGGCCAACGAGATACACCGCCTCTCCAATCGTGCCAACAAGCCGATGGTGGGCGTGGATATCGGAGCCATCACGGATACCTTGTTTGAGAGCGAGATGTTCGGCCATGTGAAAGGGGCTTTCACCGATGCCCATGCCGACCACATCGGTAAGTTTGAGCAGGCCAACGGCACCACTTTGTTTCTCGATGAGATTGGTAATGTGCCTCTGGCACAGCAGGCCAAACTTTTGCGCGTCATCCAAAACCGCAGCATCACCAAGGTGGGCGACACGAAATCCATCCCCATCAATATCCGCCTGATTTGTGCCACCAACATGGACTTGGCTACGATGGTCAAGGAAGGCCGTTTCCGCGAAGACTTGTTCTACCGCGTCAACACGATCACGCTGCACCTGCCGCCCTTGCGCGAGCGTCCCGACGAAATCATCACTTTGGCAGAGATGTTCGTCAAGCAATATGCCGAGAAGTACCACCGCAAGGCACAAGGCCTTTCCGACGAGGCACTGAATCTCTTGAAACGCTGCCGTTGGAGTGGCAACATCCGCGAGTTGCAAGGCTGCATCGAAAAAGCGGTCATCTATTCCGAGGCGGAACTCATTCGCGCCGCCGACCTCCAACTCCGCGCCTCGGAACTGATGGACGAAGCAACTCCAAAAACTCAAAACCAAACCCTCGAAAGCGCCGAGGAGCAGGTCATCCGCAACGCGATGAAGACCTACAACGGTAACCTGACCCTTGTGGCCAAGGCATTGAAAATCAGTCGCCCGACCTTGTACCGCCGCCTAAAGGAATACGGAATATGAGTGTCTGGATTTGGATATTGGTCGTGGTGGTGGCCGTCATTGCAGCGATTGTGGTGACGACACTCATCGTGCGCAGAAACGATGCCCGAAAGGTGGGCTTCATGATGGATGCTCTGGAAGATGGCGAGCTGAACTTCCACTTCAAGGAGAAGTCGGCGCTCAACCGTGCCCTCAACCGCATTAAGGGCATCTTCGAGCGGCGCGACGCAGCCAACGAGGAGTCATCGCAAAACAAGCTGTTTCGCGTGATGACACACGAAATCATGAACACTGTCGCGCCCATCGCTTCCTTGAGTGATGCCCTGCTCACCGAGGAAGGCGTGGATGTGAAGGCAGGCTTGGAGACCATTTCGGCCTCGTCGAAGGACTTGATCCGCTTTGTGGAGTCTTACCGCAGCATGACGCAGTCTCAGCCGCCCGTCCGAAAAGCGGTGATGGTGGACGAACTGATGGACCGTGTGCTGCTCCTCAACAAGGCCAAGATTGCCGAGCAAGGTGCCACTTTGACCTATCAAGCCAATACGCCCGACTTGCTCATCTATGCCGACGAGGGACAGATTATGCAAGTCTTCAACAACTTGATAAAGAATGCCGTACAGGCAGGTGCCACTTCCATTCGCATCACCGCCGACCTGAATTCGGAGGACCAAACCGTCATCCGTGTGGCCAACAACGGAAAAGCCATCCCGTTACGCCAGACCGAGGAAATCTTCATTCCGTTCTACACCACCAAACCGAATGGAACGGGCATCGGCTTGAGTTTGTCGAAACAAATTATGGTGAAACACAACGGGACATTGGTCCTTGAACAAAGCGATTCAAATGTAACGATCTTTGCCTTAATATTCAAATAATCATTGTTTACCATACATCTACCAAAAATCCGTATCTTTGCACCCCGAAACAAGGACACGAGATACGAGACTTCAAGACAAGAGTTCTTCTTCAGGACTAGAAACCTGTCCCAAGTCTTGCATCCCGTGTCAAAAAACACATTATATTATTATGATCACTGCTGACCAACTTAAAGACTTATGTAAGAGGATTGATGCCTTGAGGAGGTATCTTTGACGTCGACAGACGTACCATTGAAGCCCAAGAATTAGACGAAAAGACACAGGACCCAGCTTTCTGGAGTGACCCGAAGGCCGCTGAAGCCACCATGAAGAAAGTGCGCGAGGTGAAAGGCTGGCTCAACGGCTACAAAGAAGCCGAAGATGCCTACAATGACCTTGCCGTGCTCTTCGACTTCGCCAAAGAAGGCGAGGCCACCGAGGAAGAGGTGGACGAGCAATACAACGCCACCATCGAAATCGTGGAGAACCTGGAGTTCAAGAATATGCTGCGCGAGGAAGCCGACCCGATGAGTGCCGTGCTGAAAATCAACGCGGGTGCGGGTGGCACCGAAGCCCAAGACTGGGCACAGATGCTCATGCGCATGTATATGCGTTATGCCGAAAACCACAAATACAAACTCACCATCTCCAACCTTTTGGAAGCCGACGAAGCCGGTATCAAGTCGGTGACGATGAAACTCGAAGGCGATTATGCCTACGGTTACCTGAAAGGCGAGAACGGTGTGCACCGTCTAGTGCGTGTCAGTCCTTACAACGCCCAAGGCAAACGCATGACTTCGTTCGCCTCGGTGTTCGTCACCCCACTCGTCGATGACACGATTGAGATTGTTGTCGAACAGTCGCGATTGTCGTGGGACACCTTCCGCAGTGGCGGTGCTGGTGGACAGAACGTGAACAAGGTGGAGTCGGGCGTGCGTCTGCGTTACCAATACAAGGACCCCTACACGGGCGAGGAAGAGGAAATCCTCATCGAAAACACCGAGACCCGCGACCAGCCCAAGAACCGTGAGAACGCCTTGCGCCTCCTGAAGTCACAGCTCTACGACCGCGAGATGCGTCACCGCATGGAGGAACAAAATAAAATCGAGGCGGGCAAGCTGAAGATCGAATGGGGCAGTCAAATCCGTTCCTACGTCTTCGACGACCGCCGCGTGAAAGACCACCGAACCAACTACCAGACCTCCGACGTTCAAGGCGTCATGGACGGCAATATCGACGAATTCCTCAAGGCGTATTTGATGGAATTTGGAGGCAAGAAGGAGTAAAACAAAACTTTTGGCATTGTTTTTGTGAAAATTATTGTTCTTAATTCAATCAAACAAAAACTAAATCATTACTACAATGAAAAAAATTATCATCGCTTTCGTCGCCATAGTATGCTTTGGCCTGTCCACGGCAATGGCGCAAAACACCAATCCCGCTATCACTCAATTTGTTGAGCAGTATTTTCCAAAGGCCACCGTCCAAATGGTGATGCCTGACGAAGACGATATTGATGTTGTGCTGAACGACTACACCAAAATCGAGTTCAAGCTCAATTACGAATGGAAAAAGGTCGATTGCGAGCACTCCACAACTTTCACCAGCGTGCCAGCCACCCTCATTCCCGAGCAAATTACGGCATACGTGAACGCCAATTTCCCCAACGCAACCATCAAAAAGCTGGAAAAGAAATACATGGGTTGGGAGATTGAGCTGAACAACGGCCTTGAGCTGAAGTTCAACAAGAATTTCAAAGTAATGGAAATCGACGACTAACCCTTAAACACCATGAAAAAAGTTATTTATGTAGCCCTTTTCATCGGCTTCGCCCTGACCAACACTTCATGCAATAGCGACAAGAAAGCACAGGTTATCAACGCCTTTGTCAAGACTTACTTCCCTGAAACGGAAGTAATTGCTAACATCAAGGACGGCCTTGACTGCGACGTGACCCTCAGCGACTACACCCAAATCGGCTTTGACGGCAGCCTGTTCGGCAAACTCGAATGGGATGAGGTGGACTGCAGGCACGCCAACGCCAACACAGCCGTTCCCGCCGCATTGGTACCGGTCGAAATCACCAACTATGTGAACCGCATCCATGGAAGCCAATCCATCACGAAAATCGCCAAAGACAACCGTGGCTGGGACATTGAGCTGAGCAACGGCATCGAGATTGAATTCGACAAAAGATTCAATGTCGTTGATTTCGACGATTGATTCTTTTCACATACCAAGTCAAACGGTCTGAAGTTTTTCAGGCCGTTTTTTGTTTTTATTTTTGGGCCATACAATGTAATTTGTTTTTCAAAAACTGTAATTTTGCGCCATTAAATCTATCCATCTATGATTACATTTTTTATTGCTTTAGCCGTTCTCGTACTCGGATATCTCGTTTACGGAAAGTTCGTTGAGAAGCTCTTCGGTGCTGACCCGAAGCGTGACACACCTGCCACCACCATGGCCGACGGCGTTGACTACGTTCCGATGAAGCCTTGGCGCATCTATCTCATCCAGTTCCTTAACATTGCGGGTGTCGGCCCTATCATCGGTGCCATCATGGGTGCACAGTTCGGCACGGCATCTTTCCTTTGGATTGTGCTGGGCAGCATCTTCGCCGGAGCCGTCCACGACTACCTCGCGGGCATGATTTCGTTGCGCGACAAAGGCTGCAGCCTGCCCGAAATACACGGCACCTACCTCGGTAAAGGCGCCAAACAAGTGATGCGTGCCTTCACCATCGTCCTCATGATTTTGGTCGGCGTGGTGTTCGTCAACACGCCTGCCACCCTGCTGAATGCCAACTTCACGCAAGGCTGGAACCCCTACATCTGGATTATTATTATCTTGGCTTATTACCTGATTGCCACGTTGTTACCCATAGACAAACTCATCGGCAAAATTTATCCTATTTTCGGCATTCTCCTGTTAGGGATGGCGGTAGCCATTTTCGTGGCGTTTCTTATCTACAAACCCGAAATCCCTGAATTGTGGAACGGCATGCAAAACCGTCACCCCGACGCAGCCAACAACCCCATTTTCCCGATGATGTTCATCAGTATCGCTTGCGGTGCTATTTCGGGTTTCCACGCCACGCAGTCGCCACTGATGGCGCGTTGCATGGTGAATGAGAAGCAAGGCCGTCCGATTTTCTATGGTGCCATGATTACACTTGGTTCACGCCAGTTATCGCCACCATCACCATTTTGGGTGTCATCAGTGCCGCCGTCACGTCAGGCGACACAGCCCTGCGCTCCGCGCGACTCATCATTGCCGACTTCATGCACTTCGACCAGAAACCCATCAGAAACCGTCTGATTGTCGCCATCCCGATGTTTGTCGTTACTGCTATCATCTTGGTCTACAGTATTTCCGACGCCAAGGGCTTCCAAGTCATCTGGCGTTACTTTGCATGGGCCAACCAAGTGCTGGCCACAGTGACGCTTTGGGCTACCTCGGTCTATCTGGCTAAGAACAAAGACAAACTCTGGTATCTCATCACCCTCATCCCTGCCCTATTCATGACCATGGTGACGGGCTGTTTCCTCTTCGTGGCCAAGGCCACCGACGGCGGCTTGGGATCTATCCTGCCGCGCCCTGTCGGCTATGGCATCGGTGCTGCCATCACTTTGTTAGGGCTGGTGATGTTCTTGGTGTTTTTAAAGAAGAACAAGGCCCTTCGACAGGCTCAGGGGCCTTTATCATAATCACAAATGAACCATAATAAATGCCCGACTGGAAAAACCAATCGGGCATTTCTCGTTTTTGGAGACGCGATGAATCGCGTCACAGATTATTTCGTGGCCTGGGCGTAACCAGCACGCACGGCCTGAATGTTGAGGTCGACGACCTCTTGGCCTTTCTTGCCGAAGATATGGGCGATGGCCGCCTCGACCTTCTCCATGGAGATGCCGAGATAAGGCACCGTCGCACCAAGCAGCACCATGTTGGAACGAGCTTTCAACTGCTTCGCAATCTCGTTGGCATTGAAGGAAACGACATGTTCCAGCTTGCCCAACTCAGCGTTAACCTTCTCCATATCAGGATAGTTGCTGATGTTGACAAAAGGATCGTTGTTGGTAATGACCCAGCCTTCCTTGCTCAGCCAAGGCAGATAACGCAAGGCTTCCATTGGCTCGGACGAGAGGATGATGTCGGCCTGACCTTCTGGAATGACATCGGCAAAGATTTCATTGTCGGAGATGCGAAGGTGCGAGAACACCGAGCCACCACGCTGCGACATACCATGGATTTCTGACTGTTTCAGGTTCATGCCCATATTCAGAGCGGCATCAGAGATAATCTTGGCCACCGAAACGATGCCGTCGCCACCCACGCCGCATAAAACTATGTCTTTTTTCATATTTCTGGATTTAAAATTCAAAATTTAAAATTCAAAATTTGGTTTGTAGAGACGCGATTAATCGCGTCTCTACCGACCAAACATTTATTTTTTCATGTGCTTTTTCAATTCCACGATGCAGGTGCGGTGCGGGATGATGACCGACACACCGTTGTAGTTGACCTCTTCCTCGATGATCTTCACGTTCTCCTCGTGGTTCTTGGGCAGCGGGATGATGTCGCGGATGTGTTCAGGCTCGACGCCAAGACCTTCGCAGATGCGACGGATCTTGTTGTGCGCCGACGAAGGCTGACCACCCGTCATGGCAGTGATGTCATTATCGAGGATCATGACCACAACATTGGCCTTCTCGTTGACACAATCCATGAGGCCCGTCAAGCCGCTGTGACCGAAGGTGCCGTCACCGATGACGGCCACGCTCGGGAAGATGCCCACCTCGCTGGCGCCTTTGGCCATGGTGATAGAAGCACCCATGCACACGGTGGTATTGATGGCACCCATGTTGAAGCCCAGGGTGTAGCAGCCGATGTCGCCGAACACCTTGCCACCCTTATGGTTAGCCATCACGGCGTTCAAGGCATTGTAGCTGTCGACGTGCGGGCAGCCTTGGCATAGCGCAGGCGGACGGTTGGTGACCACTTCCGGCACCTTAAACATCGTAGGCACATCCATGCCGAGGGCCTTGGCGACCTTTTCGGCGTTCAGCTCACCATCGCGACGGATGGTCTCGTCGAGGCGACCCATGACGTTCTTACCCTTGCCGAGGAAGCCTTTGATGTGCTCTTCAACAAACGGCTGACCATCTTCGAGGACGAGGATTTCATCGCACTCGTCGTACAACTTGTTGATCATGTCGTAAGGCAGCGGATACTGCGTGATCTTCACGACGGGATAAGGGCACTTGCCATCAGGGAAGTTTTCCATCAGGTAGTTATAGGCGATACCCGTGGTGATGATACCGATATTCTTCTTCGGGCCATCGAAATACTTGTTGAAGCCTGAGTTGGCCGATGCTTCTTCGAAAGCGGGTTGTTTGTCGATGAGGTTGCGGTACAAACGCTTGGCGTTGGCTGGCAGCAGCACAAACGACTTGGCGTCGGCGGGTTCGGTAAGCTCATTCTGCGGGCGGACGGGCTTGCGCACCACGCCAGCGCGGCTGTGTGCCAAACGGGTCGGGATGCGATAGAGCACCGGCGTACCAAGCTGTTCACTCAGTTCATAACCATAATGCACCATGTCGTAAGCTTCTTGTTGGTTTGAAGGTTCAAGCATAGGAATCATGGCCCAGTGACCATAGAAACGGCTGTCTTGTTCGTCTTGCGACGAGAACATGCTCGGGTCGTCGGCCACCACGATGAGGACACCCTTTGTGCCGATGATAGCGGCATTCATGAAGGGGTCGCCGCAAACATTAAGACCCACGTGCTTCATGCAGGTCATGGCGCGCTTGCCAGCATAGGCCACGCCGATGGAAGCCTCAAGGGCCGTCTTCTCGTTGGCGCACCAGTTGGCGATCACGCCTTGTTCCTTGGCTTGCTTCGAGTTGATGACATACTCTGTGATTTGGGTTGAAGGCGTGCCCGGATAGCTGTTGATGGCCGAGCCGCCAGCGTCGATGAAGCCCTGTGCAATGGCCTCATCGCCTAAAAGCAATACTTTCTCCATATCGTATAATTCAAGATTTCAGATTTAAAATTCAAAGAATTAGACTATCTGATGGCTCATGGCCAATGGCTCGCTTCACCCAGGATGACAAAGGCATTGCCCTTCGCAAATGCGGGCCATTGGCTATAGGCCATAGTCATATTGGCACAAAGATACGGATTATTTTGATACGGACAAGAAAAAAGTTTTAAAATCATTTTCCCTCTTATGCTCTTATTCTCTTTCTCTCGAATTTTTCTGTATTTTTGCCGCCTCAAAACAGCTCAATGCAACACCTCTATCAGAAATATCATCTTTTCCACATGCAGTGAGTCCTTGCGACTCATGTGGTTTAAGGCTGTTACCCCGCATTTGAATCTTGAATCTTGAATCTTGAATTTTGAATGTTTGAATTTTGAATCTTTAAATCTTAACTATAAAAAAATCTAAAATGAAAAACAAAATGAAACTGAAAACCATCGCGCTTTCGCTCGGGCTGGCGGCCATGATGTTGCCGGCCAGCGCAATGGCGCAAAAAAACCACCGTAAGACCTGGAGGATTGTTTGGCCTCAATGACCAGTATGGAATAAGCCTTGTATACCAAACAAGACCTGAAGGATTGTTTGGCCGCAATGATCGTTCTAGAGCAAGCTTTCTGTATCAAACAGAAGAAGCGGAAATGGATCTCGTCGTGGAAATCCAAGCTTTCCAAGAGGTGCCTTTGGGTAGTGGTATCGCCATTCTGATTGGCGCAGGCCTCGGCTATCTTGCACTGAAGAAAAAGGAGGACGAGCAATGAAAAAGTTGGCAATTTTCATGGCAGCCTTGGTGCTGGCCCTCGGCCTTGCCCAGTGCAAGAAACAGGAAACGCCCGACACGCCCAACGCTGAATACAATTGGGTTCACATCAACATGAAAGTGAACGGCGGCGAAAGATACAACATTGATCCCAATACGGGCACAGCGGGTTTTACCGACGGCGACTCGATTTATGTCAGCAATGGCGGCAAGTATAGAGGTGTCCTCACCTACAGCAATGGTACTTTCACCGGTGCTTTGGCATATGATGACCAAAACCCCATGGACATCAATGATCACCTTCATTTCTACTTCTTTGGTGGCACGAACTACTCGGATATAACCTTTAATAAACCCACGCTCTTTCAACCTACTTTGAACGGCGTTGACATCTCCGTACAGAGTGAAAAACTCCCTATCCTGTCGTACGGCCAGTCGACGACTCCTTATTCCAATAGCAGCACCACTTATTCCACCACATTGGAGAACCAATGCGCCTTGGTGGAGTTCACCACCAACAGGATTCTCAAGGAATGGGCCCTTAGGATCGAGGGAATAAACAACCGGGTGAATATTGACTTTGCCAACCACACCTTTACCCCCAGCAACGAGGGCAACATCACACTGTACACCGAAAGTCCCACACGCCGCTGGGCCATCCTGCTTCCCAATGAAGACTCAGTGACCGTCAACGTTTATGCCGTAGGTTACGACACTATAGATAAAATCATTCCTCCTGTCCATAAAAATGATTTTCTGCATGGCGAGAATGCTGTCAGTTTTGAGTTGACGGCTACGGAGGCAGACAAACCGCTGACGATGATGATGATGTTCCCTTGGGGGGGTACAATCTATGTGATAAATCCGCCGGAGGGAATGCAGTACGAGAAATTCGAGTGGATCGGCGACAATACTTATAACAGCTATGGCAAGCAAACCATAAACGGCGAGAGCGAGATCAGCATCGATGTCAACCAAAACGACAAAGTGTCTTTCTACGGCAACGGCACCAGCATCAAAGACTATAGTTCTACCAATATTGTCAGCACTAACGATGCGATGTTGTCTGGCAACATCATGAGTTTAGTGGACGAGAATAACTTTGCGAGGGCCACCTCAATGGTAGGTGCTTCTTTCGCAGGTCTTTTCGCTGGAAACAAAGATCTTATTGGCGACGATGGCAACCATATAATCGATGCAAGCAGTCTGCTGCTGCCCGCCACGACGCTGAGCGAAAACTGCTATTCCGGCATGTTTGCCGGGTGCATCCCGCTGTCGGGCGGCCCCGCCGAGTTGCCCGCCTTAACATTGGCCTCTGGATGCTATTCTAACATGTTCAAAGGATGCAACCAGGTAATGTGGGCGCAGACCCTCGTGCTGCCCGCCACAGAATTAGTCGACAGCTGCTATTTTAATATGTTTGACGGATGCATCAACCTCTACCAATTGACCTGCTTAGCCACCACCATCAATGGAACTGACTGCACCACAAACTGGCTCAACGGAGTGGCCACTGTAACCCCTCAAGGCGGCCACCCCACATTCACCAAGGCCAAGGATGCATCCTTCTGGACCCCGAATAGTAGCGACGGTATCCCATGGAACTGGGTGGTCAACGATTACTAACCCTACAACAATCGTCTAACCTGAATATGAAAGGCAGCCTTCGTTTGAAGGCTGCCTTTCCTTGTTTTTGCGGGACTGTCACATTGGCCTTCAACATGCCAAAAAACCATGACTGCCGCTGCAATCGTTTCGCAAACCGCGGCTGCCGTGGCACAACAGCCCTACAGAACCAAATTAACGGTTATTTTCTGAAACAAAAGCCTCATGAAGTCTCTTGATTTGTTTCAAAAGTGCTTCGTCCTCATCGTCGTTTTCGTGCCAAATGACATAATCGGCAAGCAAGCGTTTGCCTTCCTCGGGCCATTGCTTGGCCATGCGTGCACGGACGGTCGCCTCGTCGCAATGGTCGCGCAACATAGCACGACGCAAACGGGTCTGTTCCGAAGCCGAAACCATAACGACGGCATCAAATTGGTTCTCCAAACGCTTCTCAAAAATCAAGGCAGATTCAAACAAGACGTATGGAGCCTCCTGTTTGGCCATCCATTGCCCAAAGTCGACGAACAAGGCGGGATAAAGGATGCCTTCCAAGTCGCGTTGGGCGGTTTCATCGTGGAAAACCAAGTCGGCTAGATATCTTCTATCGATTTCAGTGTCAGAAAGATAAATTGAATCGCCAAAACGATTGACCAATTTCTCGCGCACCTCGGGATGGAAATACATTTGCTTGGCGGCATCATCGCTATTGTAAACGGGAATGTTGAGACGCTGCTTGAACAGTTCGCAGACCCACGACTTGCCGCTGCCGATATTGCCGGTGATGGCGACTTTTTTCATTGCACAATGAGGTATTCCACCTTGTCGGGTTGGCTGCTCAAAACCTGTACCGTCTTGGGCCACGACACAAGTTGCACATCCAACAGCGGCTGTAGGGCATTCAGTTGTTGCTTGTCGACGGAGACAGCGAAATCGTCGGCAACGATGGAGGCATAGTCTTTCATCGCCACGAGGCATTTCACTTTGACTGTCTCGGGAAAGAACCTCAGTTTCGGGTTACCGGCGACCTTGATAGGCACTTCTATGTCCATCTCGGTATATTTCTCCACATCCACCGTCACCCTTACTTCCTTGGTGTTGGAATGGAGCTTACCGTCCAGCAGGTCGAGACCTACCGACTCACTGAAGTCGTCACTCACATTGGATTTTGCCACCTTCTGAGTGCGCACCGACCTCACTGTGTCGATGACTTCCTCGGGACCATAAATGGTCACGGAAGCAGGATCGATGGTGGGGATGCCATAAAGTCCATACTGGCGTTGCATCTTGAGGTCAGAATAAAAGACGATGGGCACCACCTTTGACTTCAGATCGTCCATGGTGAAATATACCATAGCGTCATTCATGGTAATGTCGGAGGTGCTGATATCCAGCATTTCAGCCACCTTCTCCGCCACATATTGGCTGCTGAAAGAATAGACATTGCCCCTTTCGAGGCGATACGACACTCCATTCAGCGGGATAGTGACGGAACGATCTCTCAACATCTTGCAGCGCAGCGTGTGAAAACCGTCAATGTTAAGCGACATCTTCAACTGCTGCTCATCCGACGAAATCCATTTATCAGCGGGCACCTCGTCGAAACACAGGCTGAAGGTTGTCTGGGTGACATAATTCTCCGAAAGTTTGACCAAAAACCACGCCGCTGTGGACAGGGCCAAAAAGACCACAAAAGTAAATACGGAACGCTCGTTTTTGCGTTCTGTCTTCTGTTTGATGCTATCCAATCGGTTCGACATATTATCCAATTTGTTTTGTCGTACCGTGCAAGCTCATATTAAGCCTGGCCGACGCGGGTGCCGTCCTTCACCAAGGCCGTCTTTTCCACTTCAACTTCCATGCCGGGAGCAAGGGAAATCATGACGGTGGTTTCCTTCACCTCAGTGATTTTGCCGTGGAAGCCACCGATAGTGACCACCTTGTCGCCCTTCTGCAGGCCATCGCGGAACTTCTGTTCTTCCTTGGCTCTCTTCGATTGCGGACGAATGAAGAACAGCCAGAAAACGACCACGAGAAGAAGGATGAAGATAAGGCTCGAATACTTTTGCATACCCGTTGGTTCTTGCGCTGCTTGTCCAGCGGCTTGTAGTAAGATAAATAAGTTATTCATTTTGTAGGTTATTTAAAATTCAATATTCAAAATTTAAGATTATTATGTCGGCCCTTCGACAAGCTCAGGGACCTTAGTATTGGTCTGGTGTTTGCACTATTGCTTTGATACGCAAAGTGGTTTTGGCGGGAATGGTGTTTGTCATCACTGTCAACGTGCGGCTTTGGAAGCCATGGTGCCCCTTGCTATCGTAGGTCACCTTGATGGTGCCATTCTTTCCAGGTTCGATCGGCTCGCGGGGATAGTCGCCCACAGTGCATCCGCAACTCGACTTCACGCTACTGATAATCAGTGGCATGTTGCCCGTGTTCGTGAAATGGAAGGAATAGGTCACCACCTCGCCTTGCAGCAGGGTGCCAAAGTCATGCCACTCATTGTCAAACTTGATGATGGCCTGCTTCTCAGAGTCTTCCGTCGCCGACTTGGGGCTGGTCACCAAATCGGTGGAGAGTTTGCCGTCGCCTTTGTTGTTGCATGACGGCAAGGCAAATATCGCCATCACCGCTACAAAAATCAAATATTTGATATTCATGTTTTTCATTCTCCTCTTCTTGCTTTAACGATCATCACAGAGCCATTGTAGGTGGCATCATTCTTTAAGCCGTGACACTTCAGTACATAGAAATAGGTGCCGTCCGGCAAGTTGTCGCCGTCCCAATTGTTTTGGTAGTCCTTGGAATGATAGACGATACGGCCCCAACGGTTGAAAATGGTCAACTCTGAAGACTCATAATAACGGTTCAACGGCTCATAGTCCTCATACTCATAATGTTGATCGCGATTGCCTTTTGTGCCATTGTTGTTGCCACCGCTGGGCGAGTCGCTACCGGATTCAAGGGAAATGATGAAATAGTCGTTGGTGCCGTCGCCATTGGGCGTAAACACATTCGGGATCTTCAGCTTCACCGGCTCCACCCTAATGGACTTATAGTAGGAAGTGTCGCAACCTTGGGGATTGTAAACCTTCAACTCGGTGTTGTAGTCGCCCACATCCACGTATGTGAAACGAGGCTCATATTCCGTCGAGGTGATGTTGTATTGCTGGTTGAGAATCCAATAAAAGTTGCTGATTTCCAAGGTGTCTTCCGAAAGATTCTCGAATGAATAGGTTTCGTGCGGGTTTTGCAGGTAGACCGTGTCGCCTGGGTCGGTGTTGATTTCAACTACAGGGTTGGGATAGGCTCTCAATGACACGCTGTCCCTTTGCGTGCAGCCACGTCCATCAGTCACCTTAATATAATAGTATTTGTAGGCCTCCAAACCGATGGCCCATGTCGGATTTCCGGGAGCGATATGCAAAGGACTCACCTGCCATTGGTAATCGTAGGGAGGATTGTAAATGGTGCCAAGGCTGTCGACAGCCGCCACCACTTGGGCCGTGCGGCCGTTTTCCTCTTCATGGTTGCTACAAGTGAGTTTCAGTTGACGAAATTTCATCTCAAATCGAGGCAACACCTCCACCCTGAATTCGTTTTGGCAAACCAAAGTATCGGTTTCTGCATCACGAACTTGAACGCGATATGTTGTCGTCTGTTTAGGGTGTACGGTGATGCTATTGGTGGTTTGTCCACCTGGCGACCAATTGAAGGAATACTGATAGTTGTTGGGTACGCTGAGTGTCACCGCCGATTCGCTACAAACGGGCATTTGGGCGTTACAAGTGATTTCACATGGCTCTTGTGCCTTTGCGAAAAGCGAGCATGTCACGGCCACAACAAGCAGCAAGGCTTTGAATATAATGATGTTGTTTCTCATTCTTTTTGAAATAGGTTGCAAAGATAGGAAAAATCCTAAGATGAACGCAACATCTCGTCGATTATTGTTTTATCGGGGACTTGACACCTTCACCAATTTGGTCACATTACCCATCTTCACCGGCATGCCGAAATTGACTATGTAAACACCATCGGCCCAACCACTTGCATCGATTTCCCTAGTGCCAATAAAACGATCCACGAGCATCTTGTTGCCATAGACATCGTAAACCACCACATCAGTGAAACCCGTTCGGTCGCTTTTAACCGTGAATACGCCATCGGTGGGATTGGGAAAGACACCTTCTTGCACAGGTATTATCTCCGGACTGACTGGCGTTGTGTCTATCGCCGTCCACGAGGCTTCCCATCCCCCTGCCGTGATGCCACAGTCGGAGCGAAACTCGATGCACATCGTGTTGCCAGAGCTTTCCACAAGGCCTGGACTTTGCGTGTTCCATCGGCCGATTTTCGGAGCATAAACATTGTCGCCGTCATAGATCCAAAGGAAATCGTAGTCCGTTTCAAGGTTGAAACTGCTGAAATCTAGCTGAATGATAGAGCCTTCCGCGCCACGAATCACCCAAATCTTGCGCTCATCGTTGTCGTAATTTTGATGGTCGAGGCGTCCTTCTTCGCCCTGAAGGACGGTCACAGGAGCGCCTTCGTTGATGAGTTTGTAGTAATAGTTCCAATTCCAAAACGGTCCCGGGTCGGAGTGTGACTGATCGGGATAATGCTGGTGCCCTCTGATTTTGGTGCAGGCATCCTCGCCACCGAGGTCGTGAACGCCGTAGTTGAGACAGATGCCGCTATCCAAAGTGTCGCGATAGAAGGTGAGGTGTCCATCGATGACGGCATAGCGCCTACAGATGCTGCGCACCAAGTTGGCGGAAGACTGGTACATCGCCTCGGTGAAGAAACTCGCAATGTCGCCGTAGGCCTCATGCTCGATGCCGATGGTGTAGCCATTGGCAGTTCGTGCGTGCCAAGCCTTATCTTTTTCAAGCACCATTTGGGTAATCTGACCATCAGCCGAGCGAATGACATAATGCGCCGAGACCTCAGCATCACAGTTCTTGAACCAACTGATGCAGCCTGCGTAAGAGCCTTCCGTGTAATGGATGACCACTGCACTCACTTCTTTCGTTCGCGGCTCCCAGTTACATTCAGGAGCAGGGTCCCAAATGGCAAGCGGATAGTCAGGGCTACGGGTTACACCCAACTCAGGCGTAGTAAGCATATCGTAATGCTCACCAAAAACCACTTTCAAGTCAATGTCGTACTTCTGGAAACCAAATTGTTCTGCCTTCTTCGCATCATTCAAGAAAACACCCACCGAATAAAGCATGGACTGCATGGGGTAAACATCTTTCTCCTCCCCTATTGGCAATTCAGAAAGTTGCTGGATTACTGACAAATAGCCTTTGATTTCAGCGGCCTTGCTCTCCTTTGCTAACCGAGAAAAAGCCTTGGCGTAAGCCAGCACATTCTTTTCGGGGCTTTGCAAAATCTCCGCTTCCGAAATTTCAGACAATTCCGAAACCAAATGCAGGTTCTCACGAAAATAGTTCTTGCCATCCTTCACCAAGCCCATCAAGCCGTAAGCTCGCGGCATGGCATCGGGGCCGTCGTGAAAATAATTCGCATCCGTCAAATGATGGCACTGTGTGTTGGTGAAGGAAATGGCCTCCAACATGCCTTGAGGAATGTCGGGGCAGGTTTGATAAGCTAATTCGAAAGCTGCTTTATAATATTGATTTTCATTCTGTTGCGCCAGCACCACAAACGAAAACGCCAACAAAATGGTCAACAATATGCTTAGTCTTTTCATTTCATGTCTATTTGAGGCAAAAATACACATTTTCTTTTTTGGATATAGATGAGATTTTTTTTCGTACCTTTGTCGTTTCAAGAAAAACAACGACAAAACATCATAAAATGAACGCACTCAACGATTTCCAAAAAGAGATTCTTGCCGGCATCCCCGATGAACTGCCGGAAGTGAAACCATACGACACGACCATCAACCATGCGCCCAAGCGCAAGGACATCTTGACGAAAGCCGAGAAGAAGCTAGCCATCCGTAACGCTTTGCGTTACTTCCCCGCCAAGTTCCACGCCACCTTGGCACCCGAATTTGCCGAGGAGCTGGAGAAATATGGCCGCATCTACATGTACCGTTTCCGCCCGTCCTACAAGATGTACGCCCGCCCGATTGAAGAATATCCCGCCAAATGCAAACAGGCCGCGGCCATCATGCTGATGATCCAAAACAACCTCGACCCCGCTGTGGCACAGCATCCACATGAACTCATCATCTACGGCGGCAATGGCGCCATCTTCCAGAACTGGGCACAATACCGCCTCGTGATGCAATACCTTGCCAACATGGACGAGGACCAGACCTTGGCCATGTACAGCGGTCACCCGATGGGCCTCTTCCCGTCGCACAAGGATGCCCCGCGCGTGGTGGTCACCAACGGCATGATGATCCCG
>CADAPW010000060.1 GCA_902789915.1 uncultured Bacteroidia bacterium
TTGCAACAAGATCAAGTCTGAACTGATGCAACTCGGCATTCCTGAGAGCCAAATCATCATCGAGCCTATCGGTGGCGTGAAGCAACTTGACCCGACGGAGTACGACCGCCGCGTGTTGATCCAACTGGTGAAGGAAGCCGAATAATTCCTAAACCAAACACAACAAAAAAGCCTGACGGATTCCGCCAGGCTTTTTTTGTTGCTTCTTAGCACAAAGGCTCAATGCATGATGCCCACTTCGATGCCAATGAAATTGTTAAACAGTTTGCTGCCCGTCCTATCGGTCAACACATTAATAAATGCATTGGAAAGAGTGTGATGATAGCTCAATTGGGCAAAAACACTCAGCTTAGGATTGATCTCGTACTCCCCGCCAAAACCAAAAATTATCGAAGGCTGGAAGGCACGGTACTGGTTAGTATAGTCCTCATAAAACTCACTTTTATATTCGGCCCAATGTAATTCATATTCATCTTTGACATAGTCCTTCAGGTTGAAGCCCAGCCCCAGACCTGCTTCAACGAAGGCGTCAAACAAATCGGCGACATTGAACTTGGCTTTCACCTTGATCGGGATCTCGAGATTGGAAGATTTCAGGTGGCGTGACACCATCACTTGTTCCTCGCTTAAAAATTCATCGAGGCTTCTATAATCAGTGAAGTCATATTTCATGCGGCAGAAAGCGAATTCCACGCCCGTAGAGGCTGCAAAAACATCGGTAAGATAATAGTCGACAACGATTCCTGTGCCAAAGCCCAGCCTGGCTCCATGGTTCTCCACCTTCTCTGAACAAGGACCTGCCCAGCTGAAGTTAGGGCCTAATTTCAATCCAAACCTAAAATTGTCGATCTGGGCAGCACCGTTTAATGCAAACAGCACCACAAGACTGATAATCAATGATATTCTCTTCATAACAATAAGATTTAACCCTACAAAGGTAATTTATTTTGGCGACATTTCCCCAATATCCAAAAATGATTCTTACTTTTGCAACAAATTTCCAAACCATTAAAACACAGTTACGATGAAAAAAACCTTTTTGATCCTTGCCACTTTGCTATTGATGGGCAGCACGGCATTTGCCGGCGGCGACTTCGACTTCGCCATCGGACCGAAAGTGGGTTACCAAACCACGAAACTCTCCTACTACAAAGCCGACATCAAATCGAGCTTCTCCAACCATTTCACTGCCGGCATCTTCACCCGCTTCACGATTGGGAAGTTCTATATCCAACCCGAAGTGTTGTATCTAAGCACTTCCAATATCTTTAAACTCACCGCCACGGGCACACCGGGCGACAACCTCTTCAACCTCCCCACCGATGCGGAAATCAAACTGACGCTCAACTCAATGAATCTTCAAGTCCCTATTATGTTGGGCTTCAACATCCTCGACATCAAAATCCTTACCTTGCGTGCACAAGTGGGTCCCACTATGAACTTTGTCCTAGACTCAAAAACCGTGTATGACAAGACGTATTCCCTCAACGGCAATGAGCACGAAATCGGCGATGTCACCACCGATGAGCGTTTCCGTACCAAGACCCTCTCCTGGGGGCTTCAAGCCGGCCTTGGCCTCGACTTACTGAGGCGCATCACGCTCGACATCAACTACAATTTCGGTTTGAGCAGTGTCCTCAACAAGCTTGATGGCACCGTTTTGGGCAACACCTTTGATCTCAGCAACATCGACAAGAGCAAGGAGAACATCTTCATGGTCACCGTGGGCATCAAGTTCTTCTGATTACCTACTCACACACATAAAAACAGAGAGCGACTCGATGAGCCGCTCTCTGTTTGTTTAGTAACCTGTCGGGTTAGAAAAGGATACCCAATTCGATGCCGATGCGGTGTTGATGGATGTCAAGTCTGACGTCTCTCGCGCCAAACGCCTTGTCACCTTGATAATACTTCCTATAGTTGGAAGTGATACCTTGGACGCCACTGCTGATGCCATTCAGGATATCGTACGAGTAATAACAACCGAGGAAAACCTTCATCGTCTCCAAGATTTCATAATTAGCGCCAATGCCGGCACGCAATGAAGCATGGATGGGGTTGTACTCACCCTTTGCGATTCTGTATTGGTCATCATTAAGGTCACCGATGGGGAATTCGTCCTTTACCTTTACGCGAGGAGACACACCGAAGGCGCCACCAAGTTGAGCATAAAGGCGAAGCGGAATGCTGCCCAGTTCAGGAGTCACCATTTTAAACATCAACGGGATTTCAAAGACTGTCGATTTAAACTTTCTGTCAACAACACCCAAAATAGTATCATTGCCGATAACGCGCTTGTCTGCAAAGTCATATTGACCTCTGAGGAAATTGACATTGACACCCGTTACGAGGGCATAGTTCTCAGTGAAATAATACTCGGCGACAAATCCCAAGTCAAAACCTACATCAGTGCCCGACTTATCGCCATGATTTTCGGCAGCACCTGCCCTTGAGCCAATCCAGTTGAAGTTAGGGCCTAGTCTCAAGCCAAAGGAGAACTCTTGGTCCTGGGCCGATGCGCCCAGCGAAAGAGCCAGCATCAAGCCAATGAAAAATAATTTTTTCTTCATGTGATATAAGATTTAGGTTAGTATTTAATTTGTTGGCAAAAGTAGTCATTTTTCCAATAGCAGTATCGAATCCTTCAAAAATTCCGTTTTCCCAACCCCAATTAGTAACATCATTTTTTTCGATGTTTGTCTTTTATTTTGTACTTTTGTCCCATCCAAAATATCTATTTACCATGTTCACAAAAGACGTTTACAGTGGCCGTCGCGCCACCTTGAAAAAAATGATTTCGAAGGGCATCGCCTTCTTCCCTGCCAACAACGAAGCACCCTTCAATTATCCTGACAACACCTATATCTATCGCCAGGACAGCAACTTCTCCTATTATTTCGGCCTCAACCATCCCGACTTGGTCGGTGTCATCGACTTTGAGACTGGCGAGGAAATCCTGTTCGGCGTGGAAGTCACCATCGATGATATCATCTGGTGCGGTCCCCTGCCTTCACTGAAGGAACAAGGCGACAGCATCGGCATCACCGACTGCCGCGACTTCAACCGTTTCGGTGAATACCTGCAACAGGCCATGGCGAAAGGCCGTCAAATCCATATCCTACCGACCTACCGTGCCGACACGAAGATACAATGCGCCAACTGGCTGAATTGCAATATTAATAAGGTGTCGGACTATGTCAGCGTGGAACTTATCAAGGCCGTCATCGCCATGCGTGAAATCAAGAGCGAGCTGGAGATTGCCGAGATGGAACGTGCCGCCAACACCGCCTATTACATGCACACCACCGCCATGAAGATGTGTAAGCCTGGCATGATTGAGCAAGAGATTGCCGGTGTGGTGGAAGGCTTGTCGCTGTCGGGCGGCGGCCCCGTGTCGTTCCCCGTCATCCTCAGCGTCGACGGTCAGACCTTGCACAACCATGGTCACCACAACGTGCTGAAGGAAGGCCGCATGATGGTATGTGATGCCGGTGCAGAGACGGAGAACTACTACGCCTCCGACTTCACCCGTACCACGCCTGTGGGCGGCAAGTTCAACACACGCCAACGCGAGATTTACGAAATCGTGCTGAAAGCCAACCAAGTAGTTGCCGAACAGACGCGTCCTGGCATCCCTTACGTGGAGATGCACGCCCTTGCCTGCCGCACCTTGATTGAAGGCTTGCAAGGCGTCGGCCTGATGAAAGGCGATGCCGAAGAGGCCCTGAAGAATGGTGCCCACTGGCTGTTCATGCCTCACGGCCTCGGCCACATGCTGGGCATGGACGTACACGACATGGAAGGCCTCGGCGAGTCCTTCGTTGGATACGACGGCAAGATACTGCGCTCCACCAACTTGGGCTTCAAGAGCCTGCGCTGCGGCAAGACCCTGAAGCCAGGCTTTGTCGTCACCGACGAGCCGGGCATCTACTTCATCCCGACGTTGATCGACATGTGGAAAGCCGAAGGCAAGTTCAAGGAGTTCATCAACTACGACAAGCTGGAGAGCTACAAGGACTTCGGCGGCATCCGCATCGAGGACGACCTGCTCATCACCGAAGACGGAAATCGCATTCTTGGCCGACCCATCCCCAAGACCGTGGCAGAGGTCGAGGACATGTGCGCCCAAGGGCGAGAATGGATTAAGATGCCAGGGTTGTTTTAGTTTTATGGGCTTTGCCCATAAAACTAAAACTCTACCACCAGCTTCACATTGATATAGCGTGGCGTCAAGTAATTGTTCACGCCATAATAGCAGTTGTCAATGTATTTCACCCAAGTGTAGGAAATCGTATTGGGGATATTGAGCAGGTTGAAGACATCAACGCTGATGAACATGTTCTTCACATAGCGCAAAGGATTCCCTTTCCTGAAGCTGCTGGCTTCGCTGATGAGTTGCTTGCTGAAGCCGATGTCGACACGGCGATAGGCCGGATAACGGCCCGAAGGCTCATAGAAGTCGGAGTTGTCGCTGTTGTAAGGCAGACCCACTCCGAAAGTCAAAGTCATATTGACGCGCCATGTCGGGGCGAAGGGAATGTAATCCTGGAAGAACAGCGAGAAGTTGACCAGCTGGTTCGAAGGACGAGAATGCCAACCCAAGGCGATGGTATCAGCCACCTGGTCGTCGGTGTGGTTATAGAAAGGAAGCCTTTTCCCATTGGCATCCACCAAATAATAATCGCCACGAATATCTTCCTTGGTCTGCATGAATGAGAGACTCGCCCAGCTGTCGACACCTTTCACGAACTCACCATTAATCTTCAAATCGATGCCTGTGGCGTAGGCGCGTGCCGACTGGTCGGCATAATAACGGATGCGCACATTGTCGATGTCGTATGGAATCACGTGGGTAAACCACTTGAAATACGCCTCTGTCGTCAAGATGAAAGGCCTGTTCCAAAGATGGAACTTGAAGTCATTACCCGCCACAATCTGATACGACCGCTGCGCCTGGGCATCCTTGAAGAGGCTTCCGTCACGGTTGCGGATCTCACGATAGAAAGGCGTTTGGTTGTAGACGCCACCCGACAGACGGTAGACCGTTTCATTCTTTTCGTTGTCAGACTTATAGGCGATACCTGCCCTCGGGCTGACATATACCTTTTTATTATAGCCCCAATAATTGGCCCTTATGCCTCCCGTGATGACCAACTCGCCTTTATCCTTAATGGGCAGGGTCCATGAATTTTGCACAAAGCCGTCGAAATTGTTGACAGAAAGCCTATTGTTCGCCTTGTGTACGAAGTCCATGCCAATTTCCGGCAACACTTCGGGATAACCGCCGATCACGTCGGGGAAATGGGGCAAGCTGTAGCCCGCCGAGTCCATCATCTGCCATTCATCCACCACATCGTCGATTTCCTGATGCTGGAAGCGGAGGCCCCATTTCAGCAGACATTTGTCCATAGAATAAAGACCCTTGTGGTCAAGGTTATAGACTTGGGCGTAGAAACGGTTGCGGGCGTGTTTGGTTTGGGTGCCGACTTCATGGTTTTCGATCAATTCTCCAAAACTTTCCGTACCGACAGAAGTGTTGCGGATTCCGAAGAAATACTGCTCCTGAAGATCGAAAGTTTCGGTTTCGTATGTAGAATACGCCGAGGCTATCCATCTCAGGTTCAAATCATTATTAGGCTTGTACATCAAAGTCAAAGCACCAAGGCCAGTGGTGTAGTCATCGATTTCCTGACCATCAAAGAACACATTGATTTGCAAAGGGATGTCAATGGTTCCCGTATTAATTTTGGCGTTTTGGGGAATGAACATGTAGCGGTTCTTGGAAAAATAGCCCAAGAGCGACAGACTCCACTTGTCATTGAACTTGTAATTCAGCATAGCTTGGGCATCGGTGAAGTTGGGTCTGTAGTCGCCCTTCGTGTTCATCATGCCGAGTGCCAAGGCCGTGTTTTTGTAGCGTGCGCCCACCAAATAGCTGAACTTCTCATTTTTCGTGGCACCTTCCACATGGGCTTCGGCACCCAAAAGGCTGAGACTTAACGATGCCCCAAACTCGCGTGGCGTTTTGTAGGTCACGTCGAGCACCGACGACATCTTGTCGCCATATTCCGCAGCGAAACCGCCTGCCGAAAACTCGATATTATTGACCAGCTGCGAGTTGATAAAACTCAGGCCTTCCTGTTGTCCCGATCCGACGAGAAAAGGACGATAGATTTCGATGCCGTTCACATAGATGAGGTTCTCATCGAAGTTGCCGCCACGCACGCGGTATTGCGAGCTAAGTTCGTTGTTCGACACCACACCGGGCAGGGTCTTGATGAGGGTTTCCACGCCGCCACCCATCGTGGGCAGCAAGGTGGCTTGCTTGGGATTCAGGCGTGTCAAGCTGGAGGCTTCAACGGCACGGTCGCTGATGACGGCATCGGGCAGTATCATGGCGGTGGAATGCAGCACCATGTCAAGTTTCCGCTTCTCCCCTTTCTTCAGCCGCACCGTCACTTCCTTATGCTCGTAGCCGACAAAAGAGAAATGGATGGTCCAGGTGGAATCTGACAGCAGCGACAATTCATAATAGCCTCGTGAGTTGGTCGTATAGCCCACCAGCAGGTCGGGCACGACCACGTTGACCATCTCGATGGGATGGCCCAACTCGTCGGTCACCTTGCCGTACACCGTAGCCGTCGGCAGTTGTTGAGCCTTGGCCGTGAATGAGAGCAGCAACAAAACGATGAGGATGAACTTGGCTCGCATGAAAGGATAACTGAAAAAGCCCTGAAATATTATCTATGAACACCGATTATTCCAAACAAAAAAGCTGCTGCGCAAGGCACAGCAGCTCTGATATGGTTCACATCGGCGATGAATTACCAACGTTCGAGGTTGCCCTTTTCTGAAGCATCCATGATGGCTTGATAGACACCCTTCTTGTTGATGGTGCGCATGCCGGCAGCCGAAACCTTCAGCACGATCCATTCATCCCATTCCGGAACATAGAACTTCTTGATTTTCAGATTCGGTTCAAAGGTTCTCTTCGTCCTCTTGTTGGAGTGAGAAACATTGTTACCGTGCATGACCTTCTTTCCTGTAATTTGACAAACTTTTGACATGACTCTTTATCTTTATTATTAATATTGTCTATTTTCTAACGGGCTGCAAAAATACACTTTTTTTCGTTTCAAACATCGTTTCTGCAAAAAAATGTGGCAAAAAAAATCGTAAAACGCTTGATTTTAGACTTTTGTAGGCCTTTAACTCTTCACATGGACATCCATTTGCGGGAACGGAATGCTCAATTCTTCCTGGGCGAAGGCCTTATACACCTTCTCATTCATACTGAAATACACCGTCCAATAGTCGGCCGCATCCACCCAGACGCGCACCGTGAGGTCGACGGAGCTGTTGTTGAGCTTACCCAATTCGATGAACGGCTCTGGGGTCTTCTGTATGCGTTCATCTTCGTCGCAAAGGCGTCGCAGCAAGGCTTTTGCCTTGTCGTAGTCTTCGCCGTATGCCATGGAGAAGCTCCAGTCAACTCGGCGTGTACCTTGTTTGGAGAAGTTGGTCAAGACACCTGTGGCGAGAGCGCCGTTGGGCAAAATAACCTCCTTGTTGTCGGGGGTCAGCACGTGGGTGTTGAAAATCTGTATCTCGTTCACCTTGCCTTCACAGCCTTGTGCCGAAATGAAGTCACCCACCTTGAACGGCTTGAACAGCATGATCATCACGCCACCGGCGAAATTCTGCAAGGTGCCGCTTAAAGCCATGCCTATGGCAAGTCCCGCCGAGGCGAGCAAGGCCACCAACGAGCTGGTGTTGACGCCCAGGATGCCCACAATGGCAATGATGAGGAAAAATGTCAGCAACACCGAGACGAGGCTCATCAAGAAAGTGCTAAGGGTGGGGTCGGCATTGCGCCTTTCCATCAACTTGGTCAAGCCTTTCTTTATCAGCTTGATGGCCCAGCGGCCCAACAGCAGCACCACGATGGCAGCCACCAGTTTGATTCCGAATGGAACCACATACTCTTTCATCAGATCGGGGAGCCACTCCGACACGGGCGTGGTGGCCAGTTCCTTGATGCCTCCAACCATATTGTTGACCGCAGTCGTGTCTTGGATGGTCTCTGTTACTTGCTCAATAACGGTATCGTTTTCCATAATTCCAAAAAATTGAGCTGCAAAGGTAGTGATATTTCAATAATTCCGTATCTTAGCACCCTAAAAACTTCACAATGGGCGTCCAAGACATCAAGGCATATTGCAAGGACCCGAAGAACCGTAGCACGGTCAATGTCGGCTTGTTCATCTTGCTGATAATCAGTTTCCATTTCCTATATCTGGGATGGCAAGCCTTGGGCTACTGGCCTGTCGGAAAACTGGTTTACAGCCTGATGCTTTGGTCTGTCGACATGGTCTATAGTCAATCGTGCTGGGTACTTGACCGTGTTTTCCACATCGACATCACCACCATCAGCCAACAAAGGCTCATCGCTGCCGTCAACAAGGATGGCGGGTGGGCCCGTGTCATCATCGCCCCCGAATGTGCCAGTCTGAAGCAATGGATGCACTGGATTTTCCTTATGGTGCTTTTCCCTGGGCCTTGGAAGCACAAGTTGTGGTACATCCCCGCCGGTTTGGTCATCATCGAATGGACCAATGTGGTGCGCATCTGCGGTGTGCTGATGATGCAGATTCCTTGGCCCAACAGCTTCCATCTCGCCCACGACTACATCTTCAAGTTTTTCTTCTACCTCGTCATCTTCCTCATGTGGATGCTGTGGGTAGAGAAATTCTACAATCCGGAAACAACAACAACAAAACCTAAACAAAATGAATAACTCTCCTATCATCTTCATCCTCGATGCCGGAGGCACGGGGTTTAAGTTTTCAGCCGTTCGCGACGGTCGCGAAATCATCGAACCATTCACCATTCCTTCTGCGGCACCCACGCTTGAGGAAGTGTTGAAAAAACTCATCACGGGCTTCCATGAGTGTGAGACGCGCTGTGACGCCAAAGCAGCGGCCATCAGTTTTTGTTTCCCTGGCCCCGCCGACTATCCCAACGGCATCATCGGCGACTTGGAAAACCTGCCCTCGTTCAAAGGCGGCGTTGCACTGAAAGCCATGCTTGAAAACGAATTCAAAGTGCCCGTATTCATCAACAACGACGGTGACCTGTTCGCTTACGGTGAGGCCCTGGCCGGACTGCTGCCCGAAGTGAACAAGCTCCTTGAGCAGCAACGCAACCCGAAACGCTACAAGAACCTGCTTGGCGTCACCATCGGCACGGGCTTTGGTGGCGGCATCGTCATCGACAAGGTGCTGCTCAACGGCGACAACTCGGCGGGCGGTGAAATCAACCGTCATCGCAACCCACTGTATCCCGAGACCAGTGCCGAAGACAGCATCAGCATCCGTGCCGTGCGACGCGTGTATGGACGTGAGGCTGGCATCGCTTTCGACGACACGCCGCATCCATACGATATTTACAAAATCGCCATGGGCGAGAAGCCCGGCGACAAGGAAGCGGCCTTGAAATCGTGGGAAGAGATGGCCACCGCTTTGGCTGACGTCCTCTCAAACGCCATCTCGTTGATCGACGGCATCATCGTCATCGGCGGCGGGCTGTCGGGAGCATGGCCTGTCTTCATGCCCACGCTCATCAAAAAGATGAACGAGCCTTTCCCTGGCCTCAACGGGCACACTCTCAGCCGTATGGAGACCGACGCCTACAACCTGATGGACCCCCAAGACATGATCCGCTTCACTGAGAAACCGGGCATGATGATCAAGGTGCCGTTTAGCGACCAGCAGGTGTGGTACGACCCCACCAAGCGCATCGGTGTGGGAGTCACCAAACTCGGCACATCGTCGGCAGTGGCTATCGGCGCGTACGCCTATGCCATGCAACAACTGTCACAAAGAGAATAAGGATTTCGCATTGGCCGTCGTCACGGCGGCCAGCTCTTCGACAGGCATCTGAAGGATGTCGGCAATGCGTTGTGCCGTGTGAACAAGAAATGCAGGCTCATTGCGCTTGCCGCGACAAGGCACGGGCGCAAGATATGGTGCATCCGTTTCCAAAACGATTTTGTCAAGAGGCAAATCGGGCAGAAAATCCTTCACGCCACAATTCTTATAAGTCGTCACACCGCCAAGGCCAAGATGGAAGCCCAATTCCAGATAGGCCTTGGCTTCTTCTTCGGTGCCCGTAAAGCAGTGCATGATGCCGCGCAAGTCACCATCTTGTTTCTTTTCGAGGATTTTCACCATCTTGTCAAAGGCGTTGCGACAATGGATGGAGAGGGGCAGATGCAGTTGTTTGGCCCAGTCCAGTTGGGTCTCGAACGCATCAAGTTGCTGTTTCTCGTAGGTCGCATCCCAATAAAAATCGAGGCCGACCTCCCCCACCCCGACATAAATGCCGCGTTCAAGCTCCTTTTTCATTAGGGACAATACTCCCTTGTAGTCTTCCTTGACTTCCTCGGGCTGCAAGCCCATCATCATGCGGGTGCAGTCGGGGTATAGCCCATAAAGTTCAAGCATAGGCGCAACGGTGGAGGCATCCACATTGGGCAAGAGCATCATCTTCACACCAGCATCCAAAGCACGCCGAACGGCCTCGTTTCGGTCAAGGCTAAATTGATGGTCGTAAATATGGGTATGGGTATCGATGAGGTACATCTTTAGTTTAGAGTTTAGAGTTGGGAGAGGATGGTTAATAGAGGAAGTTGTCGTATGGATACCGAATTGCATGCATATCACGGATTTCTTTGTAGAGCAAATCACGGAATTCCTGATAATTGTCGCGGTTCTTGGCGGAGATGAAGATGCAATTTTCATTCATCTTGGCCATCCAAGTCTTTTTCAGATCCTCGTAAGAGACATTGCGTTTGGTGGGGGGCGTCAGGTCGTCAGGGTCTTTTTCTTCCCAAGTGTAGGCATCGGTCTTGTTGAAGACGACGATGGTCTTCTTGTCGGCACAGCCCAACTCTGCCAAGGTCTGGTTCACCACCTCCATCTGCGCCTCGAAATCGGGATGCGAGATGTCGACCACATGCAACAGGATGTCCGACTCGCGCACCTCGTCCAAGAATTTGCGGATGAAACCCACTGTGTCAGATAACAAGAACGGCAAGTTCTCCACCACCACCTTGCGCACTGTGGTATCCAAAGTGGCAAAGAGCTTGTTCTCGGTATAAACCTCCGACTTGCTCAGCAGGTTCATGATGGTCGACTTGCCCACATTGGTATAGCCTACGAGTGCCACGCGCACCAATTTGCCACGGTTCTTTCCTTCAGCTTCTCTTTCAGCAACGCTATGCGTTCCAAAATCAAGCGGCGGTCGGTCTCGATCTGGGTCTCACCAGGGCCACGCATACCGATGCCACCTCTTTGTCTTTCCAAGTGGGTCCACATTCGGGTCAGGCGAGGCAGCAGATATTGGTACTGCGCCAGTTCCACCTGCGCCTTGGCGTGTGCGGTATGGGCATTGGAAGCAAAGATGTCCAAGATGAGGCTAGTACGGTCGAGAACACGACACTCCAGTGCCTGCTCCATATTGCGTGCTTGCGTGGCGCTCAACTCGTCGTCAATGACGGCAATCTCAATGTTCTCCGCCTTGATGTATTGGTGAATCTCCTCGAGTTTGCCCGAGCCTAAGTAGGTCACGCTGCTCGGATGGTCCATGGCTTGCACGAAACGCGCCACGGGCACGCCACCCGCTGTCTCCAGCAAGAAGGCCAGTTCGTCAAGGTATTCTTCCGTACGCTCACGGCCTTGCTGTTTACTGGCAACAGCAATAAGCACAGCCCTTTCGGGAATTTTTTCGTATGTGATGAAATCGCCCATCTTATTGAATTATGAATGTGGAATGCTGAATGCTGAATGATCATGTTTCGCCCTCATTGACTCCGTCGAACATTCTGCATTCATCATTCAGCATTAATATTGCCTAAAACCGATAATTTTACGAACCTCGTTGAGGGTCTTCGCCGCGCTCTCGCGGGCCTTTTCGGCGCCCATGCGGGCAATGCGGTCGAGGCGTTCCGTATCGGACGAAAATTCTATGATGCGCTCACGAATCGGAGCAACGGTCTTCTCCAAGTCCTCTGCCAGCTGTTTCTTCATGTCACCGTAACGGATGGAGCAGTCGTTCCACTTTTCGTCGAAGTATTTCACCGTCTCGGGTTCGCTGACGATGTTCATCATCGTGAAGAGGTTTTGGATGACCTCGGGCTTGGGGCTGTTAGGCTCGGTCGGGCCGCTATCGGTGACGGCGCGCATCACCTTCTTGCGCATGGTCTTCTCGTCTTCGAAGAGGTAGATGCAGTTGCCGTCGCTCTTTCCCATCTTGCCGCTACCGTCCAATCCCGGCACTTTGATGGCATCGCCACCGAAGTAGTAGTTCTGGGGTTCAGGGAAGAACTCGGTTTGGTAGATATTGTTGAAACGGCGGGCGCACTTGCGGGCCATCTCCATGTTCTGCTCCTGGTCCTTGCCCACAGGCACCCATTTGGCACGATGTTGCAGGATGTCGGCAGCCATCAAGGTCGGATAGGTGAACAAGCCGGCATTCACGTTGTCAGGCTGTTGACGGGCCTTCTCCTTGAAGGTGGTCACGCGGCCCAGCTCGCCAATGTAAGCGTTCATGTTGAAGTAGAGGTACAGCTCGATGGTCTCCGGCACATCACTCTGAATGTAGATGGTGGCCTTTTCGGGGTCGATGCCGCAGGCGAGGTATTCAGCCAAAATCGTGCGGGCCGAACGTTGTATATTTTCCGGCTTGGGGTGCGTGGTCAGCGAGTGCCAGTCGGCGATGAAGAAGTAGCAGTTATAGTCTTCCTGCATCTTCACGAAGCTGCGCACGGCACCGTAATAGTTGCCGAGGTGGAGGTTTCCGGTGGGGCGG
>CADAPW010000061.1 GCA_902789915.1 uncultured Bacteroidia bacterium
CTGTTCATCGAGAACGAGCGGTGTGGCGACTATCGCTACTACATCGAGAACGAGGAAGACATCACCAACAACGGCCTGCGTTCCTGGATCTACAGCACCTACTGCATGGGCAACGCGCTAACGGGATGCCAGGGCATCAAGGACCGCATCCTGCTCGAGTATGTGCCATCGGGCCAGCAGCACCTGCAACCCATCATCGAAGCGATGAGAGAGAACCGGGTGCTCAACATCACCTACTACAGCTATTGGAAGGAGAAGGAAAGCAACTTCGATGTGCGTCCTTATTGCGTGAAACTCTACCGCCAGCGGTGGTACATGGTGGCGCCGAGTGAGGGCTACGATGAGCCGCGCATCTATGCCCTCGACCGCATACGCGTTCAAGATGCCACGTGACTGGAGTGCAGAACAATACTTCGACGGATGCTTCGGCATCATCGCCGCCCAGAGCCTTGACAAGCAAATAGTCAAACTCAGAGTAACGGCCAATCAAGCCAAGTACTTCCGCGACCTACCACTCCACCAGTCACAGGAAGAAATCGAGCGCAACGACGACTTCAGCATCTTCCAGTATTACCTGCGACCCGCCTTCGACTTCCAGCAAGAAATCCTACTCAACGGCGAGGAAGTGGAAGTGCTCGAGCCACAATGGCTTCGCAATGAGATGAGAGGACGAATTGAACACATGCTTAACCTGTACAAGGAGGATTAGATTATGCTAAACTTTGCAGCTATAGACTTTGAGACGGCCAACAGCGAGCGCTCCAGCGTGTGCGCCGTGGGGGTGGTGATTGTGCGCGACGGCGAGTTTGTCGACTCGTTCTACTCGCTAATACAGCCCGAGCCTAACTATTACAACTACTGGTGCAGCCGGGTACACGGACTGTGCTGCGACGATACCGACGACGCACCCGTCTTCCCCGATGTGTGGGCGCTGATTGAGCCAATGATTGAAGGGCTGCCACTGGTGGCTCACAACAGCCCCTTCGACGAGGGATGCCTGCGCGCCGTCTTCCGAACCTACCAGATGGACTACCCTGGCTACATCTTCCTCGACACCCTGCGTGCCTCGCGACGCAAGCTCCCCCACCTCAGGAACCACCAGCTCCACACCGTCGCCGCCGCCTGCGGCTTCGACCTCAAGAACCACCACCACGCCCTCGCCGACGCCCAAGCCTGCGCTTGGATAGCCAGGGAGATAATGTGACTCAAACAATCAAAAACGATTAAAAAACACTCAAAAAATGACCTGCACAAACACTATAAGGCTCTAAACCGCCCAAAACCCTCTGAAATTGTTTTTCGCTGAATTTCAGGCAGATTTGTTGGGAAGTTTAAGAAAAAATGTGTTATATTTGCATAAAATAAATATTATTTATTAGCATGGCAGAAAATAAGATAGAACTAAAATCAGTAAGCGAACTTCTTGGCATGAAGTTCTTTATACCAAGTTACCAGAGGGGATATAGATGGACCGACCAACAAGTGAGAGATCTCTTAAATGATATCAACGATTTTAGACCTGAGATAATCAACAACTCAGATGAAGAGACCTGGTACTGTTTACAGCCGCTGGTAGTGAAGAAAATGGAAAAAACAGACTCACATTTGGACAATGAGACAGATAAAGAAAATTGGTATGAAGTAATTGATGGACAGCAACGATTAACTACCATTTTTTTAATTATCCACTATTTTAATGAAATGTGGGTTGGTAAACAGAAGACCCTATTACCAACAATTAAATATGCAACGAGAAATGACAGTTACTTTTTTTTGAAGCATCTGGAAATCGATGAAAAACAAGAGGCTGTTGCATCAGGAAAAGATTTCAAGGATTATATAGACTACTTTTACATGAAACAAGCCTACAGTACAATTCATGCCTGGGCTTGTAAACAAGGTTTGACCTTTAATAATAATGAATTCCAGTCCAAATTCATCCATCGAACAAGGGTGATTTGGTATGAAACCGTTGACGAAGACCCCATAAAGGTTTTCAGGAGGTTGAACAGCGGTAAAATTGGTTTGACCGATTCGGAACTGATAAAAGCCCTGATGCTGAATCGTTCCAATTTTGGACAGGAAACAGACGACCATCTAAAATTGCGTCAGCAAGAGATTGCCAGCGAGTGGGATATTATCGAATACACCTTACAAAACGACGAGTACTGGCTTTTCCTGCTTAATGTTGAAGAAGGTGACAAGTACAAAAATACCACAAGGATAGATTATATTTTCGACCTAATATGCGAACAGCAATCTTTAGGCGATTATGCTAATATTGGCACCGACGAGCACCGAACTTTTCGTTATTTTTACGAGTATTTCCATACGGGAGAAAACGCAGAGAGAGTTAAGACTTGTTGGGCAAAAGTGAAGAATTATTTCCAAACTTTCCAAGAGTGGTACAACGATTTGGAACTGTATCATTATGTGGGATATCTGGTTTATTGGGGAGAAAAACTTGATGTATTGTTCAAATTATGGAACGGCAATAATACTTCAAAAGAGGACTTTATTTCTTCACTAAAAGAAAAGATCAAGGACAAAATAAAGAATTGCAATGATTTATCCAAACAATACGAGATTGACGGCCCAGATAAAAAGACATGCAAATCGTTATTGCTCCTTCATAACATTCAGACTGTCATTAATCAGAATAACCAGCTCAAAGCGAAAGAAGAATACAAACTTGCTGTGTTCTACAAGTTCCCATTTCATATTTTCAAAAATGAAGAATGGGATGTGGAGCATATTGATTCCAATACAACTAACGGATTGGACAATGTTAAAGACCAGAAAGAATGGCTGAAGTATTCTGTCTTAGGTGCCGTTATGAATGACGAACTGAAAGAGAAAATCAAATCTTTTATCCAAGAAAAGGACTCGAGATTTTCATTTGAAGAGTTGGCTAATGAAATTGAAGAGCTTTATCCTTCTTCATCATGGACAAATCCTGAACACGATAAAAATATGGTATGGAATTTCGTTCTTTTAGATGCTGGCACAAACAGAGGATATGGAAATTCTATTTTTCCGGCCAAAAGACGTTGCATCATAGGTAAAGACCAGGGCAAAACTTATATCATCGACGATGATTTGAACGTGACAAGGGAAGATGGCATTATAGCCTTCATACCTCCCGTTACTAAAAACGTATTCCTTAAATACTACAACACCAATGTAGATAATTTGAGAGAATGGAATGAGAATGATGCAACGGCTTATAAACAGAACATTCTCGTCACCTTGCAAGAGTTTGGAGTAAAAGATTCGTATAACAATCAAAACACAGAAAACAATGAGCAATGACCCCTATACAGCAAAAGAAACTTCGTTTTGGAAATTCATTCAAGAAAACGAGATAGAAATCCCCATAATCCAACGTGACTATGCGCAAGGAAGACTGGGAAAGGAATATCTTCGCAAGAGTTTTTTGATGGATTTGAAAAAGGCTTTGGACAATGAAAAGCCTTACAATAATAAAGTTATGAAACTGGATTTTGTCTATGGTTCTATTGTGCACCAAAAGATGAATCTCCTCGATGGTCAGCAGCGTCTTACCACCTTGTGGTTGCTGCATTGGTACATAGCTTTGCGTGCCGGCAAATTGGGAGAAGTAGCAAAATATCTAAATCGATTCTCCTACGAAACGCGCATTTCATCGCGCGAATTTTGCAATAACTTGTGTAATCCGGAACATTTTACGGATTATAACGGTAAAGATATTGTCGGATTCATTACTAAACAGACATGGTTCTATTCCGCATGGAAACAGGATCCCACTATCCAATCTGTGCTGAGAATGTTGGGCGGCACTAAGATAACCGACAAAAAAGGTGAGGTCATCATTGATGGAATTGAGGAATTGTTTGATGAAACGAATGATTTTGAGGGATATTGGACAAAACTAACGTCCGACAACCCTCCCATTGTGTTCTACCATTTGCCATTGAAAGACTTTGGTCTTTCCGATGATTTGTACATCAAAATGAATGCTCGAGGGAAGCAACTAAATAGCTTCGAGAACTTTAAAGCCGATTTGGTAAGCTATATAACTGAGCAGTCAGAATCTGAACTTTTAGATGAGGAAATGCAAAACAATTGGAGAACTCTATTGAATGAAACAAACGGCATACCTATTAAAATGGATACTACATGGACCGATATTTTCTGGAAAAATAAATCAAACGACAATAAGATTGACGAGATTTATTTTGCTTTTCTGAACAGGTTCTTTTGGAACAAGTTGTTCATGTTCAAGAAGTACGATGGAAAATATGTGTTGGATATTGGTAAAGGTGATGAAAGTTCAACACAAGAAAATGAAAATCTATCGTATAAATATTTGAACAATTCTGAGGCAGGTCAAAATGTCTATGACACAACAATCGCCTACAAAGAGCTGGATGTATACAAGTTTTTCAATAACGAGATACCATATAGTGTTTTTGAAGATTTACAGAAGATCCTTGATAGAAACACAGAAATTCCTTTATGTTGTGAGTGGGATAAAAGCTTTAATTTTATCCCAAAATACGAAAAAGACGATTATTGCACAGATAACAATGGCGAAAAGATCAACAAAGTAACATACCTTAATCAGGTTCAAAGGGTCGTTTTCCATGCTGTTTGTAAGTATCTTATAGACGGTAGAGCTGATGAGAACTCACTCAAACAATGGATGCGAGTGGTTTGGAATTTGGTTTCAGGGGAAGATTCCCAAAGACCTCAAATTAGAAGTACTTCGGCCATGAGATCGGCAATGGAGTTTATTGACAGACTCGACAGTCATGATATTTATAATAGTTTGGACAAATTTACTGATAGCCTTTCGGATTCTGCATTTGACAGACGCTGTAAAGAAGAAATCACCAAAGCCAAGCAAATACTCCATGGAAAACCTCGCTCTGATGGTAAATCATGGGAAGATGTCATCATTGAAGCTGAAAAAACAGCTTTCTTTAAAGGTGCGATTCGTTTTCTATTCCAGGATGCTAATGGATTTCCAAACTGGGATGAATTTGACAAGAAATGGGAAAAAGCTCAGCAATATTTTGATGAAAACGGAGTTAAAAAGGATTTTCGGAGCAATGCCTTATTATTGAGAGCGCTATTAAGTCGAATCAAAATAGGAGAAAACTGGTTTGGATACAGCAAAGAATTCTGGCTAACATCTTTACTGAACAGTAATTATCAAAGTGCTGTCCACTACCTGTTAACCACCGATGAATTAGTGATAGATGGTGCATGTGAACAGGATTGGATAAAACACAAAGATTTGCTTAAAGAACTATTAGATTGCGAGAGCACTTGGCATATTCTTTATGATTGGCGAGGATTTTCTGTGCTTACTCGTTATTCCCAACGCAGGTCTTATGCGCCCATGTACAAAGACATAGTCGTGCTTAATGACATACGTAACAAGTTACTTAATGGCGATAATGTTGAGATTTCTCCGGAATTGAGGGTTGGAAAAACCACCTATTTATATGGTTGGGGCATAAACTTCAAATACAATGACCATTTCTTCCAATGGGATGGAACCCAAAATAAAAAAGAAGTTGTTTACATAATGGATGACGAATGGCAACAACGCAAAAAACATTCTAATTCTTTGACCGATAATGTGACAGATGAAGACACCCATTATTGTTTTGTGGTAGAAAGTGGAATGACATCTGATCAATTCATTAATAAGCTTGATGAACTAATTAATAATGCCTTCAATCAATAAATTCTTCTCCCAAAGCATTTCCTCACGGAGCTATGCCTTGATTTGGCATAGCTCCTTTTTAATTTTGCCCCATAATCATAAAGTAGAAGTATTATGAGCGAAATTGTAAAGATGCGGGATGTGCGGTTTGAGCCTGGGTTGTTTGTACACTTCAGTTCAGGGACGGTGCTCGACAACCTGCTGTGCAGCTATAAAGGACTGCCTAAAGGTGTGAACTATATGATTATCGGCGACCCAGGCGTGGGGAAGACCACCATCATCCTTGACCTTATTGCCAATATCGAACGGCAAGCAGTCGGCACTCGTATCCTGTTCATCAGTGCCGAGATGAACGAGATAGACCTTGCCGTGTATGTGCAGCGTTACCCTAAATTCGGCAATCTGAACATCATGTTTGTGGAGTCGGATTTTGATGGCGACCGTCACCATTTGCAAGAAATCGAGGCGGTGCTGCAGCAAGGCTGGGACATCGTCGCCATCGACTCGTTCCACGAACTGCAAGGCATCGTCAAGGAAGAGGAGAACATCACCATGCGGCTGGCAGAGACCAAGCTGCTGTCGCTCATCAAGCGTCACAACAAAGCTGGCAATGACCGGCGCACCAACACCACTTTCCTCACCATCCAGCAGGTGACCAAGAGCGGCGCCTTCGTGGGAAGCAACCGCCTCAAGCACATGATCACTGCCATGATGGAGCTGCGCCTCGACAATCCCAAGAACATCTACAGCGACCGCTACATTGTGTTCTCCAAGCACCGCCGTGGCGACGTGGGCGTGAAGCTCTACTACAGCCTTAGCAGCACTGGCGACGTGTCGTTCGACGAGCAGCGCTATCGCCAGGAGCTGCAGTTGCGCAACCTGCAGAACAATGTCACGTCACAGCTCAGAAACTTCGCCACACAATTCGACAATTTGTTTAACCAAGAAATAAATAATTGACTATGGACACTAACGAATTCAACAAAATCAAGCATGAAATACTCATGCGCCCCATCTGCTACCGCGAGTTTGAAGCTAAGGAGATTGTAGCCATGGGAGAGAATCATTACACTGTGGGCAATGCCACATTTGAAGTTGAGCCAGGTGTGGCATCTAAAATCGACCGGTTTGCAGGAATTAAAAGCGGGCAATCGGCCATCGCGCACGATAGTTATGGCGAGCAGGGATTGACTAACCTGCGCAACTTCTTTGGACAAGCCGAAATGAGGTCAAGCAAGCGTATCGTCCTTGTCGCCAACTCCGGCACACGTCAGATTGTGGACGCCATCCCTATTCGTAACAGAATGGTTACCCCCGAAGTGTTCTTCGACTTCGCCGAGATGCTTATGGACAAGAACAAGTATTTCCCCGACAACGTAGAATACACAAGAGATGACAGGGGCGGTAGCATTTCTATACGCATGGTGCCAGTCAGCGAACAAATAATGGAATTTACCAAGGGCGACGAGTTTATCGCCAACGGCATCTACCTACTGTGGACTCCCGGGGAGATTAACCTCGGCAATTATTACAAACGCCTCGTTTGTTCCAATGGTCAAACACAGACCTCAAACCACACTATTACTAAGGTTTTCTCGCCCGAGAAAGCCGAAATTGAAAAGTTGCTTAACGTAACAGCCGAATCAGAACCATTCAAGAAGAACATTGATAAAATGCTTGTCAGTGCACAACTTGCCATGAAAACCTCGGCTTCGGTGCATGAGTTAGGGTTGGCAGTGAAAATGCTAAACAAACTAGGTTTAGAATATGGACACGCCAACCAAATCATACCTTACGAGCGAATTATTACAGAATATGAAAACGCAGGATATTCCTTGAGTTCCCAACAGGAATCACAAGCCAAGAGCGACAAAACCATGTGGGAAGTTTTTAATATGCTCACTTTTTTTGCCACGCACAATACGGTCTGGGCTCAACAAGACATCAGGCGCACATCACTCATGCAAACAAGCGTGGACTTGTTGCTGAGAGAACGCGACATCAAGGAATATTACAATATTTTTTGAGCGCCTTTCGTTTATAAAAAACATGTTGCAATATATTTCAGACATAGACCATTACAACCAAGTGCTGGCACGGGTGGCGAGTGTGAAGCGAAGCTTGTGGATTGGCACTGCCGACATCAAGGATCTGCACGTTAAGGTGGGTGAGACTACCAAGCCTTTTTTAGCCGTCATCGCCTGCTTATTCGTCGCGGTGTGGAAGTGCGCCTCATTCATGCCAAGGAGCCTGGACCGAACTTCCGTAAGGATTATGACCGATATCCTGTTCTCTATAACCGCTTGGAGCGGGTACTATGCCCTCATGTGCATTTCAAGATGCTAATTTTCGACTGCAAGGAGGTGTATATCGGCAGCGCAAACCTCACTGGTGCGGGTATCGGCATGAAAACTGCCGACAAACGCAACTTCGAGGCCGGAATCCTCACTGATGCCCCAGCTATAGTCGAGCGAGCCATGAACCAGTTTGACAACCTTTGGATAGGTCGCCACTGCAAGACCTGCAAGTGCAAAGACTTCTGTCCCGACCCAATTGTCTGATTTTTAGATAAAACACTCACGCTCGCAAGGTTTTGAGCAAGCTCAACTTTGTCTCACTTAATCGCATTTTTTTCAAAAAAAAAGACTCACAGCCAAACCTCTGCCATCATTTGGCAGAGGTCGTTGCTTTCTTTGCCTTGTGATTAAAAGAACTAGATTATGGAAATTACTAAACAGAAAACAACGAATCGTAGCATGGATTTGCTCACAGCAGTAGAGCAGATTGTTGAAAAAGCAAAAGGTTCCGGGCTTAGCCCAGAGTTCTATCGCAAAGCAAACAGATACATTAAGCATGTGGCTGAAAAGATGGAACTTTCCAGAGAACAGGCAGTTATAATGGCTTTGTTCATCGACAACAGCCACAACACATGTATCCATTTAAGGGAATTAGGAGAGTTCCTCGGATGTAGCACAACACGAATGATCAGATATTCAGCCGATATCGATGTGTTGGATAAAAGAGAATTCGTTAGATGTCATCGTAGCACTGAAACCACGTACTGCGTTCCCTCAGAAGTTATTGAAGCTTTCAAAAAAAATGAAAAGTATGTACCTAAAGATTGTACAGGCCTTACTTGCATGGAACTGTTTGGCATATTACAGGACATTTTTGAACTACGAAGCAATAATGAGCTGACTTACGAAAGATTAACTGAAAAAATCAACCACCTGCTCGACTGCAACAAACATCTCATCTTTGCCCAAGAGGTGTTGAGTTACGGCCTGGAGGAAGACGATAAAATGCTACTGATTCTGTTTTCTCATCTATTTGTCAACAACAGTGATGATAACATCGGATTCCATGACCTCGACTTCCTGTATGAAAAATGGTGGTGGCATCATGTGAAGTCTCAGCTCAACCTTGGAGACCATGTGTTATTGGAGAACAAAATGATTGAATATAACAACTCCGATGGCTTTGTTAACAGGGAGTCATTCAGAATGACTTATGAAGCGAAACGAGAACTTTTCTCCGAACTCAATCTGACATCTTTAGACCAAAAGAATAAGCGAGGCAACATGATGAAGCACGAAGACATCACTCCCAAGAAACTGTTCTATGGCGAGAAGGTTGGTAAACAAGTCTCTGAGTTGGGAAGTCTTCTTGAGGATGTGCAATATAACCAAATACGAACCCGTATGAAAGACAATGGTTTTCGATGCGCATTCACTTGCTTGTTTTATGGTGCTCCTGGAACGGGCAAGACCGAAACCGTGCTGCAACTGGCACGGCAAACGTGCCGTGACATCCTTCAAGTGAACATTTCTCAAATCAAGAGCTGCTGGGTTGGTGAGAGCGAGAAGAACATCAAGCAAGTGTTTGACAACTACAGGGCAAAGGTGAAAGAATGCACAATCACACCCATCCTCCTATTCAACGAGGCCGACGCTGTGATTAGCAAGCGGCAAGAAGGAGCCGAAAGGGCTGTGGACAAGATGGAAAACTCCATCCAAAACATCATCCTTCAGGAGATGGAGACTCTCGACGGCATTCTCATTGCCACCACCAATCTCGCCCAGAACATGGACAAGGCGTTCGAGCGCCGGTTTCTCTATAAAATCAAATTTGAGAAACCCACCGTCGAAGCACGCTTGCACATGTGGCACGAGATGATACCGAGTTTGGACCAGGAACAATGCCGCATTCTGGCAACGAGACACGAGTTCAGCGGAGGTCAGATAGAGAACATCGCTCGCCATTATGCCATCAGCAACATCCTGCATGGCGATTCCACCAATGTGATTGAAGACATCACTGCTTATTGCGACAGCGAATGTATCGAAACAAGAGAAAACTGTAGAGTCGGCTTTTGCTGATTGATATTCATGTTATCAACACACAAACTAAATCATTTCATTTAAGAATATGGCACTTTCTGATCTATTATTAAACAAGACATCAATTCCTGGGCTATGGTTTGTTAAGACAAGGGATATTTGCAAGGATATTAGCCAACAAATAAACAACTTGGCTTTCAATGGAGGGTTGTTTCTTCAAATTTACTCATCCAGCAAGGAGAGCATTGTCAATACAGTGATTTCGATCGCAACCAATGACAGGTTGCTTGATACAACCGACTCTGCTCAGCGTTTCATGATAGAAAACGATATATCATATTTTCATGATACTGGGTATTTTTTGGTGCAAGATGAACTAAACGAATTAATCCCAAATGGCAGTTTCTGGGAATATCAAGTAATGATTCAGGATTTTGATCCTCTTTTTCTGTGCAACTGCGAGAGAGGACATGTAATATTTATTGATGACATAAATGTGTTTAAGAGAAACTATGATGGCCCTTTAATAGATTCCTTGCGAAATCTCAACAAGTTGGCAATAAAAGAGAACAGGACCGCCTTCATCTTTGTCCAAGACAACTCCTACGCCCTAAAAAATGATTTTATCTTCTATCGACTCATAAATCCTTTTCATGGGTAAGTGAAGCAAAGGTACAATCTTTTTCCTTGCAACAACCACTCATTGCCCCATAAAGTGGGATTAAAAAAAATTTGATGTCCGATAAAAATAGCGATATCTCTTTCAAATCTTTGATTATTGGTTAATTGTGTTAACTGCAAAAAAGGGGGCTTACTTTGAAGCCCGTAGGGCTGGTGCTGGGTTTAGGCAGGCGGTGGAGCGAAGCGGAACCCCTACAACAAATGATATCCAATAATAATAGCCCCATCGGGGCGACAGATAAAAAGTTGATAATCAACCTATCGCCCCGATGGGGCTACTTCCTGAGGGTGGCACATTACACAGGGGGTCCGTGCTTCGCACTCCACCCCTGCCTAAGCCCGTATCAGTCCTAACGGACTTTTATCGGACTCTAATAAAAAAATGCTGATTTTGCCAGCAATATCCTCAACGAACTAAAAAAACCAGGAACCGCACTTGTTGCATAGCGGTTCCTGGTTTTTAATTAGTCCTCGAAGTTGTTTACGCTCAGTTCTCCTCTCACTTAATCACAACTT
>CADAPW010000062.1 GCA_902789915.1 uncultured Bacteroidia bacterium
CCCTTCATTGTTGAACCCGCCACCACGGTGAAAGCCATCGCCACCCACGCAGGATATCTTAATTCCGATGTGGCAACGTTAACCATCACTCAGGGCGATGATGATTACTCACAGGATTATCTCACATTTGATATACTTTCAGGTGGTACACTCAAGTGGAAGTCAAATGGCTCAGGTGCAACAAAGACCATATCATACAGTATCAATAATGGGAGTTGGACAGACATCACATCATCAGAAAGTGCAACCATTTCTGTTCAACAGGGTGATGTTGTAAGATTCAAGGGTTCAAATACAAGATATTGTGAAGCCGACAAAAATAACTATTCAGGATTTGCAGATGGTACAGCAACATTTAACATCTCTGGTAATATAATGAGTCTTCTTTATGGTGATAACTTTGCTGAGGAAACAAATCTTCCAGGAACATGGACATTCACACAGTTCTTCAAACAGTCAAAGTGTATATCGGCAGAGAATCTTATTCTTCCAGCAACAACAATGACAGAATGTTGTTATAGGGCTATGTTCAGCAAGTGTACGACATTGGAGGTAGCCCCTGCCCTCCCAGCAACAACATTGGGTGCAAACTGTTATTATTATATGTTTGAGGATTGTGCGATAACATCTGCACCTGAACTTAGAGCACCGACATTGGTATCCAACTGTTATGGAAACATGTTCACAGGTTGTGCATCACTCAATTACATCTTATGTCTTGCAGTAGATAAAACAGCATCAGGTTGCTTGGCAAACTGGGTAAACCGTGTTTCGCCAACTGGTACCTTTGTAAAGGATGAAGCTGCAAACTGGTCTACTGGTATATCAGGTATTCCATCTGGATGGGTTGTAAACAACCATCTTGCTGCACCTGAAGATCCCGTCATCACCTGTGATGGTGAATTTATAACGATCACCTGTCTGACGTATGGAGCAAGCATCTATTACAGATTAGGCCAGACAGGAGATTTTTCTTTATATTCAACACCTATTGCAATCCATGAAAACACAGTGGTTGAAGCGTATGCTATAAAGAATGAATTACAGAGTACAACAGTAATTGAAAACTGTATAGCAATCAAATCATATAAATTTGCAGGAATGGAAATAACTCCCGGTCCGCTTTACTACGGCAGCAATGGATATGAAATAAAGGAGGATTGGAACTATGATTCATATAATTCACTTTTTGGAAAGAATGCTGGTAGTACCTATTTCAATTTCATTGAACTTGGACAATTGTTTGAATCATCAGTGTTCTCAACTTCTGACGGTGACATCGAAAAAGTCCTTGATCCACTCAATGGCTGGAGAGTTCCTACAAATGCAGAATGGGCTTCCATCCTGGGAACAACCCGTAGCGGTTCAACGGTCAACGGTTCTTCCAACAAGCACTATGCAATGATACAACTGGCAGATGTAACACATGCCAATTCATCTACACCTTCAGGATTGCTCATCTTCCCTGATGGAGAAACAATAACCAGTGTTGCACTTTCCAATATGGATAATACAACATCCAATACGGGTATTACAGAATCACAGTTGAACGACTATTTGAGTCAAGGTTGTATATTCTTACCTGGTAGTGGTTACTATGACGACAGTCAGCAAACCTGGAACAATGCATATTACTATTGGAGTTCCACAGAAAACAATTCATCAACAGGATATGATTTATACTTTGAACCTTCAAATACAATATCGTCAGTTGATAACAAGAATAAGGAAACATATTATTTCCCAGTATATCTTGTAAAGGACGCTGCTGATGAAGCAACAAGGCTCCTCAGGACTTGGACATATAATAACAATGAGGTGGAACTGCCTTATTCTGTAAATGCAATTGATGGTCATTCAGCAAATTATGCAAAGGGCACATTCACCTTTACAACAGATGTGAAGGTAAAAGAAGCACAACCTACCTATCTTTGGTTCCAGCATGCCGATCAATCAGCTGCGGTTTATGTAGACAACACATTGGTTGAAAAACACTGGGGTGGTTACAATGCGTTCTTTATGGATATAACTAACCATGTGCACACCGGAACTAACAATATAAAGGTAGCAGTGAAGAATAATGAGGGAAACATCCTTGCACCTTGTGACGCTGACTTCAACTTCAATGCCACACTTGGTGAAGTGAAACTCATTTCATCACCTGTTGTTCCAAATCCTGATTACGGTTATGACGGATTCCATATCACATCAACAGTGACTTCAACATCTGCAACCATAACAGTAAAGACTTCTGTTCCTGCATCTGCAACAATCACCTGTTCTATAAAGGGTACCAACTGTAATTATTCAAGCACCCAGACAAGTGATGGAACTGAAATGACATTCACGACAACCATCACCGATCCACATCTCTGGAATGGTACATTGGATCCATATCTTTATGATGTGACACTCACCATTGCAAAGGATGGTGTAGTATATCACAAATTCAAGAGAGGATATGGCCTCAGGTTCTTTGAATATGTCATCGACAATAATACCCCTGCAAACTCACGCTTCATGCTCAATGGTTCACCTTATCTTTTGAGGGGCGTCTGTATGCACCATGATTTGGAAGGAAAGGCAAATGCCCTTACTGCGGAAGACATCGACAATGACTTTGAAATCTTGAAGGATCTTGGATGTAACTTCGTTCGTCTCGCACACTATCCACATCCCAAGGAAGTATATGACCATTGTGACAAACTTGGTATCATTGTTCAAACCGAAGTCCCTTGTGTTAATAGAATACAATCAACAATGCCTGAAGAATACTACACTCACCTTGAGGGACAATACAGAGACATGGTAAATCAGCACTATAATCACCCTTGTATCATTTTCTGGGGATTGAGTAACGAGGCTAAAGTTGATGATAAGACGTTTGCAAGAACTAAGATTGAAGGGTATGCGGCACTCATTAAGTCATTAGATTCGGGACGTATGGTTGGACTCGTTGGGCACGCCCTTACCAACCCTAGTGATTATTTTGGCAATCCAAATGTTGATTGGTTTGGTAGTAACTTATACCAGGGATGGTATCAGAGTACAAATTCAAACAATCCAACAAATAGTTTGAATACTTGCATTAAGAATACTGTAACCAATTTGGGCAAGGCGTTTGCATTATCTGAATATGGTTGTGGTGGCACACAGCATTGCCACTCTGATAACTATATGGCAACAACAACAAGGGGCAACAAGCCAAGACACGATATTGAATATCAGATGTGGTTGCATGAAGGACACATTGCAGCAATCAAAAACTTTCCACAATTGTTGTTCACATCACAATGGCAACTCTTTGACATTGCTGTGTCAAAAAGAGATGAAGGTTATACGGTATGCCCTGATGGAGTAAATGATTATATCGATGACAATCTCAGAAGATTGAACAACAAGGGTCTTGTTGAAAGAGACCACAAGACAAAGAAGGATACATACTATCTTTACAAGGCTTGGTGGAACCAGACAGACAAATTTGTACAGTCTTTATGTGAATAACACATTGATTGAAACTGTAGATGTGACCAATAATATTGCAACATTCACAGCAACCGATTTCAATCCAGGTGATGTGATCAGAGTAGATGGTGCAACAACAAATGATACATTTACTTTCACTGATTACAGTGAAGAAAATGTTTTCATAACCAATGGCAATTGGAACAAGGTTTCCAACTGGAGCGGCAACGCGGTACCTACTGCTGTCAGCAATGTCAGGATTGAAGCCAATGCTACCATTCCTGCCAATTATGTCGCCCGTGTTAAAGAAATCAGCATTAATGAAGGCGCGACCCTTACCATTGCCGACGGCGGACAATTGTATCACAACAATGAAGACGTGACAGCCACGGTGCAAAAGAACATCGTGCCTTACACAATTGCACTGTGGAGCCATCTGAAACAATGCTTTCCAATAACTATGACCTTTATCGCTTCAACCAAAGCGCGAAACTGGAGTGGGAGAGCCTCCTTCAGCATCCCGATTTCATGCTGAACAATGGCCAAGGCTACCTCTACGCCAATAGCGGCAATGGAGTGAACTCCACTGTGAGGATAGACATTGAAGGTCAGTTGCAGCCTTCAGACGAGGATGTTGAAGTGCCGTTGGTCTATGATGCTTCGGCAGAATTAGCCGGCTTCAACCTCGTGGGCAACCCCTTCGCCTGCAACGCCTATCTTGCAGAGCCGCGCGACTTTTTAGTGATGAATGCCACCAACGATGATCTGGAAATCAACGCGTCAGTTAATGGAGTCATTGCCCCGCTGCAAGGAATCTTCGTGCAGGCTGCAGATGCCGACGACAACGCTGTTACATTCACCAAAACGAAGCCCGAAACCCAAGGCAAGGGAGGTGCCCTCACCCTGAATGTGTATAAGGGGTCGGCCCTTCGGTCCTTCGATAGGTCTCAGGGACTGCAAACTCAGGGGCCTCAGCCCGTCATTGACCGCACCAGAGTACGTTTCGGCGAAGGCCCGACTTTGAAAAAGTTCAGCTTAAAGCCTAATGGCGCCAAACTGTTCATCACGCAAGGCCTTCAGGACTATGCAGTGATCTATGCCGAAATGCAAGGTGAGGTGCCCGTCAACTTCAAGGCCGCCGAAAACGGCAGCTACACGCTCTCGGTAAATCCTGAAAACGCTGAGATGAACTATCTCCACCTCATCGACAACCTTACAGGTGCCGACGTCGACCTATTGCAAACACCTGAATATACCTTCGAGGCCAAGACCAGTGACTATGCTTCACGCTTCCGTTTGGTGTTCAGCGCCGATGATGAGGGCGGCGCTTCGACAGGCTCAACGTCCTTTGCATTCATCAACAACGGCAACATCATTGTCAAGGGCGATGGCATCCTGCAAATTGTTGACGTTACGGGACGCATCGTCGTTCAGGGAGACGCGATAAATCGCGTCTCTACAAGCGGAATGACGGCAGGCGTGTACGTCTTGCGCCTCATCAACGGCAGCGAGGTGAAGACGCAGAAAATCGTCATAGAATAGAATCGCATCTTGGCTCTGACATAATAAATCATCACAAATAAGCTTCCACGTTTTTCCAAAATTGCTACCTTTGCCGCCATAATTAATAGCGACCATGTCCATCCAAATCAACCATATCACCAAACGTTATGGCGAACAGCTCGCCCTCAACGACGTCACGCTCACTATCAATAAAGGTATCGTCGGACTGCTCGGACCCAACGGTGCGGGCAAGTCGACGCTGATGAAGATCATCACCTGCTTCATCCCGCCCTCCTCAGGCACGGTGAGCGTGGAAGGACACGACGTCATGGACGACCCAATGGCCGTCAAGCGCATCGTGGGCTACCTGCCAGAACACAATCCGCTGTATCTCGACATGTACGTGCGCGAATACCTTGAGTTTGTGGCAGGTGTGCACCAACTGAAAGGCGAAGCCGCCCACAAGCGTATTGAAGAGATGATTGACGAGACAGGCCTCGGCATCGAAGCACACAAAAAGATTGGAGCCTTGTCGAAAGGCTACCGCCAGCGTGTGGGCCTCGCCCAAGCCATGATGCACGACCCGCAGGTGCTCATCCTCGACGAGCCTACTTCGGGCCTCGACCCCAACCAACTCATCGACATCCGCAACCTCATCTCCAACCTCGGCAAGGAAAAGACCGTGCTGCTCAGCACTCACATCATGCAAGAGGTGGAAGCCATCTGCGAACGCGCCATTATTATTAATAAAGGTGTGGTGGTGGCCGACGACAAAATCGAGAACCTGAAACAGGACAACGCCACGAACAATGTCATCATCGTGGAGTTTGAGAGCGAAGTCAGCGAGTCCTTGCTCCGAAGCATCCCGCAGGTGGGACGTGTACAGCAAGTCAAGGAAAACCACTGGATTATCGAACCTCAAGGCGACATCGACATTCGCGCCAACCTGATGAAGTGGTCGGTGGACCGCGGCCTCATTATCAAAACTTTACAGAAAGAGGATTTGAGCATTGAGGAGGCTTTCCAGAAGCTGACGAAATAAGCATTTTAGACCTTCATGAAGAATTGGTTCGACAAACTATTCAAATCTCCTACAGAGAGCCTCTTTATCCAGTTCTTTAGGTATGGGTTTGTCGGAGGCATCGCATTTCTCGTAGACTACGGTGCAATGGTAATGCTAACCGAAATCATCGGGTTGCATTATCTCCTCTCCGCCACCATTTCATTCATTTTAGGGCTGGCTACCAATTACCTGCTCAGCATCTCATGGGTCTTCAATCAGCACAAGATTGCCAACCGCTGGATTGAGTTCCTGGTGTTTGCACTAATCGGGATCATCGGTTTGGGACTCAACGATTCCATCATGTTCCTATGCACAGGCCGATGTGGCATTCATTACACGCTATCAAAGATCATCGCAACGGCAATTGTATTCTTTTGGAACTTTTTTGCCAGAAAAATCATCCTTTTCAAACAAAACCAAAGCAAAAGAACATGAAAAATGCCATCATCATCGGAGGAGGTCCTGCTGGCTTAACCGCAGCATACGAGCTGTTGAAACATACCGACATTCATCCCGTTGTATATGAAATGGACCATGTGGTTGGGGGCATCTCGAAGACCATCAACTACAAAGGCAACCGCATGGATCTAGGTGGGCACCGATTCTTTTCCAAAAGCGACAGGGTCACCGAGTGGTGGAATGAAATCATGCCTCTGCAAGGCGAGCCTTCGTATGATGACCTCCTCTTGCATAAGGATAAAGCCTTTGCGTCCGAAGGCCCTGACCCTCAAAAAGAAGACCGCGTGATGCTCATTCGCGACAGGGTCTCACGCATCTTTTTCCTGCACAAGTTCTTCGACTATCCTATTTCCCTAAAACTGCAGACCTTCACCAACATGGGGCCATGGCGCACCATCAAGTCGGGTTGTGGATACCTGTATTCATCGATTTTCAAAAGAAAAGAAAACTCTTTGGAAGACTTCTACATCAACCGCTTCGGGATGCCGCTTTACAACATGTTTTTTGAAGACTACACCGAAAAGGTGTGGGGCATACACCCTTCGAAGCTGGGGGCCGACTGGGGATCGCAACGTGTCAAAGGCCTGTCGGTGACCACTGTGCTCAAAGACATGGTCGCCAAGAAATTAAAGCGCAACAAAGACCTCTCCAAAAAAGAAATCGAAACCTCCCTAATCGAGCAATTCGTCTACCCAAAGTACGGCCCCGGCCAATTGTGGGAAACCGTAGCGAAAGAGATACAAGACAAATCGGGAAAAATTGTCAACGACAGCGAAGTAACCGCCATCTACGTAAAAGATAGCATGGTGACATCCGTCGACGTAGTCAAAGAGGGCTTTGTGGAGAACCATCCATGCGACTACCTGCTTTCTTCCATGCCTATCAAAGATTTGATAGCGGCATTGAGAGGCATCGAGATACCCAGTGAGGTGAAGGAGATTGCCGCCCAACTCCCCTACCGCGACTTTATCACGGTAGGCTTGTTGATCAAAAAGATGAAAATCAAGAACCAGACAAAAATCGCCACCTACGACAACCGCATACCCGACACATGGGTTTACGTGCAAGAACGTGATGTCAAGATTGGCAGGTTACAGATTTTCAACAACTGGTCGCCTTACATGGTGGCAGACTATGAAAACACGATGTTTATCGGATTGGAGTATTTCTGCACTGAAAACGATGAATTATGGAACATGGATGACGATGAATTCATCCGAATGGCCGTCAACGAATTGGTAAAAATCGATATCATCGAGCCGGATGCTGTAATTGACGCTACACGAATAAAAGTCAAAAAAGCCTATCCTGCGTATTATGGCTCTTATTATCAATTGGACAAGGTCAGGGATTTCCTTAACACAATTGAAAATCTTTACTGCATCGGTCGCAATGGCCAACACCATTACAACAACATGGACCATTCCATGTTGACGGCCATGGAAACCGTAAAAAACATCTGCAACCACATTACGACAAAAGAAAACATTTGGTCAATCAATACCGAAGAAGAATATCATGAAAGCAAAAAATGACAAACAAACTGCAAAAAAGAAAGGCAGCACTTCCAAATGCAACTTTTGGCAGGGCTTTGAGTCAATAACCACAAGCAAATGGGCCATTGGCCTCATGTTGGTTGTCATTTCGATAGTGTTTTACACCAATTATAGCCGCATTTATGACCCCAAAATAGACTTAGGCGGCGACAACATTGTTTATTATTCCTTAGGTCGAGCCTTAAGCCAAGGTGAGGGCTATACGAACACCATCACCCTCGACAAAACACCCCACACCCATTTCCCACCCGGTTATCCCTTTTTCATATCAAAAGTCATCAGCGTCTTTCCCGACAACATAACTACCGTAAAAATCGCAAATGCCGTATTGCTGTACCTTAGCTTGGTCCTGCTTTTCTTCGTTATCTTCCTCACTACCAGGAACTCAATACTAGCTCTATGTGCCTGCATTTTGGCAGCAATGCACAAAAGCTTGTTAAGGTTTGCAACGGTCATGATGAGCGAGACCTTGTTTATTTTCCTGTCGCTGCTGGCCATTCTCATTGTCCTATTGGTTGTCAAGCAACGTATCGGAGCCAAACGCAAATGGGTCTTTTGGATTGTTGCCATCGCCTATGGATTTCTCATCGCCTATATGTATCTTGTACGTACCATGGGAGTTTCCCTCATCCTATCGTTGGCATTCTGGCTGGGCATCATTACCATCCGTGAACTGATCAAATAGAGAAGATCCCTAAAAACAGAGGTCGAAAAAGCCTCATCCCATAAGCAGTTATTCATAAAAAGCCTCTTCCTTTGCGTCATCACCCTTGCCGCCATGGGGACGGCTAAAATGTCGTGGGACGCCCGAAATCGTAGTGTTGGCAGAGAAGGCAGCGATTACCAAGCCACATTCTATAAAAAGACCAACAATGAAGACATGGAAGGATGGAGTGACTGGAAAGCCCGCATCAAAAGCAACAGCGCAAGCTTTGTCTTACGATGGATTCCTGAAGTCACTTATATGAAAAAGGTCGTCGCGGACCCGCAGAAAAACGAGCATGTACCGTTCAGCACCAAAGAATGGGTTTTAGGCATCCTATTATTGTTTCTTTTCATCGCCGGAAGCCTCAACATGGATTGTGGCCGCATTTTGATGCTCACCTACATCGCCATTACTGTTGGCGTTTTGATCCTATACCCCGAGCAATACGGAGGCACCCGATACATCACACCCATCGTGCCGTTGTTCATCTTTTTGGCACTTAACGGCATCTCGGCCATCGTGGCAGTCCTATACAAAATATTCAAATTCGGTCATTCCCCCCTGCTCGTCCAATCCATTGCTATCCTTCTTTGCACTTTTGCCTTCTTGATTCCAAAATACACAGAAGCCCAAACGGAGACCAAGAATATGGCAAATCTGAAGTCATGGAAGGATCTCCCCACCAACAGCTTGTCGAACGTTAACGTTGTACGCTTCATCACCGCCTCAGAGTATTGTCGTGATAGCCTTCCTGAAGATGCCAGAATCGTCTGTCGCAAACCTGAACTGTTTTATATGTTCTCTGGCTATCGTCCTTCGAAAGGCTTCCCCAAATATGCCGAACCCGACACCATATACAATATGCTCTGCCGCGACAGCATCAATTATATCATTATCGACAACTGGTTCCGCCACGCCTTTGTCACCTTACATCCATGCGTCAAAAAACATCCCGAGAAATTCAAGTTGATAAAGCATTTCGGTGATTTGGATTCCAAGGACAACGCTCCCACCTTGATATACTTATTCAATGATTATTGGGGCTACCATGGCGAAATGAAAGACGGTGTCGCAGAAGGCCAAGGCGTATTCCACATGCAGGATGGAAGAACCTACGAAGGTGCGTTTTCCAATGGAAAGCCTAATGGTTGGGGCACGATGTACGATGCCAAAGGCAATGAAATCGTGCAAGGAGAATGGCATGACGGGACAATCCATTATGTGAAAAAACACTAAAATGTATACATAAGGGTGTGCACATTATGATTTTTTTGACACGGCTTCGTCAAGTCCAAAATTATTCGTACCTTTGCACCCGCAAACGTGGAAAGATTTGATTTGATTGCAACCACAAGAAAAAATGCTAAACCAATGCTTTTTCCTTGGGTTCCTGAGCCTGTCGAAGGACCCTTTCAACTTCAGACTTCCCACACAAATTCATTATTAACTAACTAATAAACAATTTGTTATGGGTTACTATTTCACTTCAGAATCCGTCTCGGAAGGCCATCCCGACAAGGTGTGTGACCAGATTTCGGATGCCGTATTGGACGAGATTCTCCGTTACGACCCCACCTCAAAGGTGGCTTGCGAAACTTTAGCTACTACTGGACTTGTCGTCGTTGCTGGAGAAATCCGCACCAACGCATACGTCGAGATTCAGGACATTGCGCGCCGCGTCATTGACCGCATCGGCTACAACAAGTCGGAATACCAATTCGACGCTCAGTCGTGTGGCGTGCTCTCCGCCCTGCACGGACAGTCAAACGACATCTTCCAAGGCGTGGGGCGCACCAAGCCCCAAGACCAGGGTGCCGGCGACCAAGGCATGATGTTCGGCTTTGCCTGCAAGGAGACCGAGAACTACATGCCGCTCACCATCGACCTCTCCCACCTCCTGCTGATTGAGCTGGCCAAGATCCGTCGCGAGGGCAAGAAAATGACCTACCTCCGCCCCGACGCCAAGTCGCAGGTGACGGTGGAATACGAAGAAGGTTGGAAACCGCTTCGCATCGACACCATCGTCATCAGCACCCAGCATGACGAAGATGCCACTCAAGAACAAATCGAGGCCGATGTGCGCGACATCCTCATCCCAAGGGTGAAGAAACAACTGCCCGCCCGCCTGAAGAAACTCTTCGACGACGACATGAACCTCTACGTGAATCCCACGGGCAAGTTCGTCATCGGCGGTCCCCACGGCGACACAGGCTTGACGGGTCGCAAGATCATCGTCGACACATACGGTGGTCGCGGTGCCCACGGCGGTGGCGCTTTCTCGGGCAAGGACAGCTCGAAGGTGGACCGTTCTGCCGCATACGCCGCACGCCACATCGCCAAGAACCTTGTCGCCGCCGGTGTGTGCGACCAAGCCTTGGTGCAAATCGCCTACGCCATCGGCATGGCCAAGCCCGTTGGCTTCTACATCAACACCGAAGGCACCTCGCACGTCAAGTTGAGCGATGCCGAAATCGCCTTGAAAGTCGAGAAACTGGTCGACTTGAGGCCCTACGCCATCGTCAAGCGTTTCGGCCTCACCAACCCCATCTTCGAGGAGACGGCATCCTACGGACACTTCGGTCGTCAACCTGAAACCAAACCCGTTGAAGTCTTCTACAAAGACAAGAACACCTATGTCAAAGACGGCAAGACCTACAAAGACGTGGAGTTTTTCGGCTGGGAGAAGCTCGACTTGGTGGACAAGTTAAAGAAAGCCTTTGGCTGCTAAGTCGGCCAAAACAACAACAAAGCCTGCGGGAATCATCTCGCAGGCTTTGTTGTAGTAGGAAGGCCAGGGATTCGAATCACTCTTCTGTGTCTTCCATTTCAATCATCTCAAACTCCTTGATGAGTTCCTCGGGAGTCTTGCCCAAATTTCTCAACGAAGCTTGTACCGAAGGGATAAGTTCACTCTCGGGATATTCGGCAAGGATTCTCTCGTACATCGCACGCGCCTTGTCGAGGTCGCGCAGCTGGTCCTCATAAATGAAAGAGGCCATCATGAACATGCCGGCAGGGGTCTTGTCGTAATCAGGATAGTCTTTCATCAACTTTTCGCAAATCTCGCCGCTCTTTTCGACATCCTTCTGGTTCACGCAAATCTCCAAAGCCTTGAAAAGCCAATCGGGAGCAGTGGCGGCATCGGGATTTTGCTCGACAAACGTGCAATACTTTTCCACCACAACGGGAACAGCTTCCGTGTTTAGTGTTAGATCTTCATTGAACAAGGAGGCTTCGGCCTGCTTCAGGTCGTCCTCGGTCAGTTTCTTCCCGCCACAGGCCAACAGAGCGAAGGCCAACAGGGCAAAAGACAATAGTTTTAAGGAATGCTTCATTGTTGAATCGTTGAATTAATTGTTGTTATCTATGTTTCTTTTTACGCGGGAAAACCATGCGATAGTCCACATCGCATTTGCCTTCCGAGATGGCGCGCAACTTTCCTTGCAGCAAGGTCTTGCGCAATGGGGCGACGTTGTCGACAAAGACATGGCCCTGCAGGTGTTCATATTCATGTTGGATGATGCGAGCGCGGATACCCTCAAAGACCTCTTCATGTTCTTGGAAGTTCTCGTCGAGATACTTGATGCGAATCTTGTTGGGGCGCATTACCTCTTCATAAATATTAGGCAGGCTGAGACAACCTTCCTTGAATGGCTCCATTTCTTCGGATACCTCAAGAATCTCTGGGTTGATGAAAGCCTGCTTGAAGTCCTTCGCGGCCGGGTAATCAGGATAAAAGGGATTGCCATCGACAAGGAAGAGTTGGATGGACTTGTTGACCTGCGGTGCGGCAAGGCCGACACCCTCGGAATGGGCCAACGTTTCCCACATATCATTAATTAAGGTATCCAATTCGGGATAATCTGCAGTAATGGGCTGGGCAACAGCTTTCAGCGTGGGATGACCGTATGCTACGATAGGTAAAATCATTGTATTATTGATTGTTGGTAGAGACGCGATTAATCGCGTCTCTACAAGATTTTGATTCCATATATGATTGAAGGATGATGGTGGCGGCGATGGTGTCGACAAGTTCCTTGTCCTGACGGCGCGACTTGCTGAGGCCTGCATCAATCATGGTCTGATGCGCCATTACCGAGGTGAAACGCTCGTCGTAACGGACGATTTTCATGTCGGGGAGCAATTTCTTCAGGCGGTTGACGATAGGCTCGATGTACTTGGAGCAGTCGGAAGGATTGTTGCGCATATCCTTAGGCTCACCGATGACGATTTGCTCGACTTCCTCATTCTTGAGGTAATCAAGCACGAAATCGACGAGTTTGTGCGATTCCACCGTCATCAGCCCGTTTGCGATAATCTGCAAAGGGTCGGTGACGGCGATACCGCTGCGCTTGCGTCCAAGGTCGATAGCCATTATCCTTGCCATGTCATTTTCCAATCGAGGTGCAAAATTACACATTTTTCCGCAAATCACGGAAACCAACAAAAAAAGAGGCTCTTTCGAACCTCTTCTTTCTGGGTGGAATGTGGGATTCGAACCCACGACCCACGGAACCACAATCCGGTACTCTAACCAGCTGAGCTAAATCCACCATCACTTCCGTTCTCACGGAATGCGGGTGCAAAAATACAACATTTTTCTGAAATGGTGATATTTTTTGCCCAAAATTTTCAAAAAAACTTCGTTTCCGCTTGAATTCAGCACGGAAATGCCTAATTTTGACGGCTCAAAACAGGTGTGGCAATGGACGAGAAAAAGACACAGGACCAATCCCCTAAAGCATTGGCATGGAAGCGTTTTCGCAGCAACAAGCTCGGCATGGTTTCCTGTGGTTTTGTGCTTATTTGGGCATTGACGGCCTTATTCGCCTATCTCATCATTCCAGACAAGACCCCCAACGCCAACCGGCAAATCCTTGAAATCAGCACTAAGAAACCTGGCTTTGAGGTCGACATGTTGATGGTACCCAAGGAAACGCCGCCTGCAAAAACGCCATTTTTTAAGTTTCTCTTTCAAGGCCGCCCCGACGACTGCATCTATCTGCCTTTTGATAGCATCAAAGTGAGCAAGGAAAGGACCATTGTTTATCTTTACCAAGGTGAAGAAAGTTCGACGGTGAGGACGGAGGTTGTGGAGAACAGGGAGCTTATTAAAGTCGGCCCTTCGACAGGCTCAGGGACCTTAGTTTTCACTTCGGATAAGGAAGCCGACACCTATATAAGAAGTCATTGTGTGAAACACCGTAAGTTCCTCCTCGGCACCGACCAGTTTGGCCGCGATTTCCTCAGTCGTCTGGTGTTGGGTAGCCGCATCAGCCTCACCGTGGGTTTTATCGCAGTGCTTTTGAGCCTTATGATTGGTATTATCGTGGGCAGTTTGGGCGGTTTCTTCCGTGGCAAAGTCGACGATGCCGTGGTGTGGTTCATCAACGTGGTGTGGTCCATCCCCACCTTATTGCTCGTCATCGCCATCACCTTCGCCTTGGGCAAGGGCATCGCACAGGTGTTTATCGCCGTCGGCCTGACCATGTGGGTCGAAGTGGCGCGCATCGTCAGAGGGCAGATTCTGTCCATCCGCGAAACAACCTTCGTAGAGGCAGGAAGAGCTTTGGGATTCAAGGACTTGCGCATCATCTTCAAGCACATCCTTCCCAATATCCTCAACCCCATCATCGTGGTGTCGGCGGCCAACTTCGCCTCAGCCATCCTGCTGGAGGCAGGCTTAAGTTTTCTGGGCATCGGCGTGCAACCTCCCATGCCTTCGTGGGGCAGCATGATCAAAGAGAATTATGCCTTCATTATCTTGGATGCCGCCTACTTAGCCATCCTGAATCGCCATCATGCTATTGGTGCTGGCCTTTATGCTTATTGGGAATGCTTTAAGAGAGGCTCTTGATGTGAAGAATTAATGCTGAATGCGGAATGTCATTCATAATTCAGCATTCAGCATTCAGCATTAATAAAAAATTTGTATCTTTGCGCCCTCAAAAGCGCAACCTTATGCGGGTGTGGCGGAATTGGTAGACGCGCTAGACTTAGGATCTAGTTTCTCACGAAGTAAGGGTTCGAGTCCCTTCATCCGCACAAGTTAAAGACAATCAATATTTTAAAATGAACATCACACAAAGCACGAAGGGAGACAACCTGATCTCCATCAAGATTAGCGTAGTAAAAGAAGACTACCAAGAAGCGTTAGAAAAGTCATTGAAGCAACTCAGGCATAGGGCCAACGTTCCAGGCTTCCGTCCTGGCATGGTGCCCATGGGCATGATTAAGAAGATGTACGGCGCCAGCGCAAAAATGGAAGCACTGAACACCGTAGTGTCCGAAAACCTCAACAAGCATATCTTCGACAACAAGCTCGACCTCCTCGGCTATCCGCTTAGCGACATCGAGCTACAGAAGCCTGCCGACCTTGAGAAGGAAGACGACATGGACTTCTATTTTGAGGCCGCCCTGCGTCCCGAAATCAACATCGACTTCACCAACACGATGGTCGATTTCTATCATATCGTCCCCACTGACGAGGAAGTGGACAAAGTCATTGAAGACCTCCTGCAACGCAATCCCAACACCAGCCACCCCGAGACCGTCGGTGAAGACGACCGCCTCGAAATCAAGGTGCGCGAAGCCAAAGACGGCAAGGAAGTGGAAGGCGGCTTCGAGAAAGACGGTGTCTACTTCAACATGAGCCAGATCAAGAACAAGACCCAGAGAAAGAAATTCATCGACAAGGAAGTGGGCGCTGAGTTCATCGTCAACTTCGCCAAGGTGTTCGGTTCCGAAGAGGAAGCCGCCAAGGTTCTGGGCAACGACGCCCCTGCTGGCAGCGACTTCAATATCATCATCGACGACGCCATCCGCAACGAGAAACCCGAGCTGGACGAGGAATTCTTCAAGAAAATCTTCCCCGACAAAGAAATCAAGGACCTCGACGCTTTCAAGAAGGCCGTCAAAGCCGAGATGGAGAAGCAGCATGAGGCCGAGACCGACCCCATCCTCTTCAACAAGATGATTGACGAACTGGTGGCCGCCGTGAAATTCGACCTGCCCGATGCCTTCATGAAACGTTGGATCGTGGACAACAGCCAAGGCAAGATTTCCGCCGAGGACATCGTTGGCAGCTCATCGAAGACGCCATCGTGAAAGCCAACCCCGAACTCATCATCAAGGATGAAGAAGTAAAGGACTTTGTGCTGAAGCAAATCTTCCCCGGCATCGACTACGCCACCTTGGAAGACGACATGAAGGCCAACCTCGACAAGATTGCCTCCAACTACCTCAAGGACGAGCAGCAAGTCAACGGCCTCAAGAACCAACTCGCCGACATCAAGATGACCACCTTCCTGAAGGGCAAGATGAACATCAACTACGCCGAAACCACCTCTGCCGACTTCGTGAAGAAGCTGGAAGAGGAGCGGAAAGCAAGATAAACTATGGCTTATGACTATGGCCTATGGCTTGCCATTCCTAAAGGCATGCCATAGGCCATTTGCCATAAACCATAGGCAACTAAAAGAACTCTTTAACTCAAAAACTCTCCTAACAAAATGAACAACGAATTTTTCAAATACGCCACCAAGCACATCGGCCTGAACACCCTTGGTCTAGAGCAGTACATCTCCAAAATCAACAACAGCGGCTATATCAGCCCCACCGTCATCGAGGAACGCCAACTTAACGTGGCACAGATGGACGTATTCAGCCGACTGATGATGGACCGCATCATCTTCCTTGGCACCGCCATCGACGACTATGTGGCCAACATCATCCAAGCCCAGCTGCTTTTCCTTGAGTCGACCGACTCGAAGCGCGACATCAACATCTACCTGAACTCACCTGGCGGCAGTGTATATGCCGGTTTGGGCATCTACGACACCATGCAGTTCATCAACCCTGAGGTTGCCACCATCTGCACCGGCATGGCCGCTTCGATGGCCGCCGTGTTGATGTGCGCCGGCACCAAAGGCAAGCGTTCTGCCCTGCCCCACTCCCGCATCATGATCCACCAACCCATGGGCGGCGTGGAAGGCCAAGCCACCGAGATTGAAATCACGGCACGCGAGATCCAAAAGCTGAAGAAGGAGTTGTATGAAATCATCGCCAAGCACTCGGGCCAGACCTACGACAAGGTGTGGGCTGACAGTGACCGTGACTATTGGATGACCGCTGAGGAAGCCAAGGCTTACGGCATGATTGACGAAGTGCTCATCAAGAAACAATCTTAAAAACAATGGCAAAGAAGTCAGGAGTTTGCGCTTTTTGTGGGCGGAAAGCCTCTGAGGTGAGGCTGCTCATCCAAGGCATTGATGCCGAAATCTGCGATAGCTGCGCTGAACAGGCCCATGCCATCGTCAAGGAGCAGTTTGGCGAAGAGAAAAAGGTCTATTCCCGCAAGGGACTGGCACTGAAAAAGCCCGCAGAAATCAAGACGTTCCTCGACCAATACGTCATCGGGCAAGACGAAGCCAAGCGCACTCTCGCCGTGGCGGTCTACAATCACTACAAGCGTATCAGCCAGAAAGTGGAAGCTGACGAGGTCGAAATCGAGAAGTCAAATATCATCCTCGTGGGCGAGACCGGTACAGGCAAGACCCTGCTGGCGCGCACCATCGCCAAGATGCTCAACGTGCCATTCGCCATCGCCGATGCCACCGTGCTTACCGAAGCCGGCTATGTGGGCGAAGATGTGGAGAACATCCTCGTCAAGCTGCTGCAAGCAGCTGACTACGACGTGGCCGCCACCGAGCGCGGCATCGTGTTCATCGACGAAATCGACAAGATTGCGCGCAAAAGCGACAACCCCAGCATCACCCGCGACGTGTCGGGCGAAGGCGTGCAACAAGCCATGCTGAAACTGCTGGAAGGCTCCATCGTCAACGTGCCACCTCAAGGTGGACGCAAGCACCCAGAACAGAAAATGATTGCCGTCAACACGAAAGACATCCTCTTCATCGCAGGTGGTGCCTTCGACGGCATCGAACGTCTCATCGCAGCACGCAAGCGCACCAATGTCATCGGCTATGGCACAGGAGGCAACGAAGTCCTCGACAAAGACAATATGTTGCAATACCTCTCCCCTGCCGACTTGAAGAAATTCGGCTTGATACCTGAAATTGTCGGGCGTCTGCCCATCATCACCCACCTCAACCCCTTGGATGCCGACGCACTGAAACGCATTCTCACCGAGCCTAAGAACGCCTTGGTGAAACAGTTCACGAAACTCTTCGCCATGGACCACATCAACTTGGTCATTAAAGATGAGGTGCTTGACTTCGTGGTGGAGAAAGCCATCGAGTTCAAGGTGGGCGCACGTGGACTGCGCTCCATCATGGAGGCCATCCTCAACGACGCCATGTTCGAGATGCCGTCTGACATCAACGCCACGGAACTGGTCATCGACCGCGCCTATGCCGAAGCCAAACTGGAAAAGTCGGGCTTGCAGAAGCTACATGTAGGCGACTGATTCAAAGCATAATAAGATAAAAAAGCATCGGTGAACCGATGCTTTTTTCGTTTGGCACAATACTTGCAATATCCACAGCGTTGAACAATGAAAACATCAATTGCCATGAAAAGAATAGCCTTAATCGCAGTGATGGTCCTGATGGCCTTGGTGGGAAACGCCCAAGTAATGAAGAGACAATCCGGCGCCCGCATCAAAGTCATGAAAACCCAGGAGCCACAATCGAGTGTGGTCGACTTCTCCAAACCTGAAGAGCCTGTCAAAGGCACCGTCGTCTACGGTCGCATCGAGGAAAACGGCGACACCACACTGATTGTCTATCTGCCCGAGGTGGACATCGACCTGATGCAACGTTACCTGCAAATCACCGAGACCAACAAGGGCCGCCGTTTGGCCGCCAATGTGAAGAAGGTATTCCCCTACGCCAAACTGGCAGGTGCGAAGATGCAGGAATACGACTCGCTTTTAGCCTCCATCCCCAGTGCTGCAGAACGTCGCCGCGTGATGAAACAAGCAGAGGATGAAATCACAGCGCAATACACCCAAGACCTGAAGAACATGACCTTCTCGCAA
>CADAPW010000063.1 GCA_902789915.1 uncultured Bacteroidia bacterium
GGCTATGTGAAGACCAAAGGCCGCATGGTGGATGGCAAACTCGTCCCAGGGCAAGGTCTGAAAGGCACCATGGTCTCCATCAAAGGAAGGATGGCCGTATTGGTGAATGCCGACGATGGCGCTTTCTCCTTCCCGGTAGCCGAAGCGCAGTTTAGGCTGGACTCGGTAAAGAAAAAGGGATACCAGCTGGTGGATTTGGACCTTTGTCCCAAAACCTACAAATACTCGAGCAATCCGCTTTACATCGTCATGGAGACACCCGAGCAGCAGCTGCAGGACAAGCTCAGCGCCGAACGCAAGATTCGCCGCAACCTGCAAAAGCAACTACAAGAAAAAGAGGATGAAATCGAAGCGCTAAGGGAAGACAACAAAATAACGCTGGAAGAATACCAAAAGTCGATGCAGAAACTCTACGAGGATCAGGAAAGCAACGAACAGCTTATTTCCGACATGGCCAGACGCTATTCCGAATTGGACTACGATCAACTCGACGAGTTCTACCGCCAAGTGTCGTACTGCATCGAAAATGGCGACCTGGTGAAGGCCGACTCCCTGCTCAACACCCGTGGCGACCTTGGCAGACAAGTGGAAGAGCAACTAAAGAAAGGACAAGCCATCCAAGAGCAAGAAGCCCAGTTGAACATGGCCAAGGATGTGCATGCCGCCGGCCAGGATGAGCTGGCACGACGTTGCTACAGCTACTACGAGACTTTTGCCGCCCAGCATCTGAACGACACCGCTGCCTATTATCTGGAACTTCGCGCCAGCCTCGACACCACCAACCTGCTTTGGCAGACCGAGGCCGGCACCTTCATCGACGACTACCTCGCCGACTATGACAAAGCCATGTGGTATTACAAAAAGACATTGAACTACGCCCAGACCCATCCCGAAGGCAACATGACCTACCTCGTTTCCTCGCTCAACAACATCGGTTACATTCTCTCCAATCTGAGCGACTACGCCAACTCCATCCGCTATTACGAACAGGCCTTGGATATCGCCATCAACAACTTCGGAGAGACACACAGACAAACCGCCGATGTCTACAACAACTTTGGCTGTCACTATCTCGACGTGACCGATTACGACAAAGCATTGGAGTACATCAAAAAATCCTCCGAGACCTATAAATCCGTGTTGAACCCCGACGACCCTATCATTGCCTCGTCTTACAACAACATCGGCTACGCCTATTCTGAAATGGGCAATCTCGACAGTGCCTTGGCGTACTACAACAAAGCGTTGAGCATGAGGGAAAGGATACTCGGGCCAGAGCATCCGGACGTCGCCTTGTCGTACAACAACATCGGGTTCTGCTACACCCATCAACGCGACATTCCTACTGCAATGCAATTTTTCAAAAAGGCATTGGAAATCGACTTGAAGGTCTTAGGACCCAAGCATCCACAATGCGCCGATATGTATAACAACATCGGATTCCTCTATGTCGCCTCAGGAGACTTTGAGCAAGGATTGGAGTACTACGGCAAAGCGTTGGAAATCAGATTCAACTTGTTCGGCGAAGAGCACGAAAGCACCGCCCTCTCCTACGACAACATCGGCTATGCCTACGCCAGGAAGGGAGATTATGACAAGGCTTTGGAATACAACAGCAAGGCACTCGCCATCAAGCAGAAACTCCTTGGCCCTGAGCACCCCGATGTAGCCTTCTCCATCTGCAACATCGGCTTCGTCTATGCCAAAATGGAGGAGTATGACACCGCAATGAAATACTACAACGAGGCATACGAGATCTTTAAAAACAGCCTAGGCGAAGACCACTACAACACCAAGTATACACTCCAGGACATAGAGAAACTCAAAGCAAAAATGAAAGAACAAGACCATGAATGACACCTTTAAATATTTTGCCTTCATCAGCTATAACGCGAAAGATACCGCATGGGGCAAACGGCTCCAGAAAAAGCTGGAACACTACAAGATGCCGGCTGCACTGTGCAGCGAGCACGGCTGGAAGCGGAAACCCATTCGTCCCGTTTTCTTCGCCCCTACCGACATACAACCCGGCGGACTCTCCAACGAGCTACAAGAACGCCTGAAGGCGGCACAGCACCTCATCGTGATTTGTTCCCCCAACTCGGCCAAGTCGACCTGGGTGGGCAAGGAAATAGAGTTCTTCCATAGCCTCGGTCGTGCCAACAACATCCATTTCTTCATCGTCGACGGCACCCCACACAGCGGCAATCCTGAAACAGAATGCTTTAACCCTGTCATCGACAAACTGGGACTGCCCGAAATCCTCGGTGCCAACATCCATGAAAAGATATACCGTTGGCCGTGGCTCAACAAGGAACGCGCATACGTGCAACTCATCTCAAAGCTGCTTGGGGTGGAGTTTGATGCCATCTGGCAACGCCACAAGCGTCAGCTCATTCGCCATTCACTACTTTGGGCTGCGGGAGGCCTCCTCGTTCTCGCCACCTTGATAGGCGTCGGCAAAGCCAACCGTCCTTTTGACTCAGAAATTAGGTTGGATGAAACCACTGCCCAAAACACGCAACTGCCTCCGATGCGCAACGCCGTCGTCACCTTGAGCCTCGACAACGAGACCAAAACCGACACCATTTCATCGATGGATGCTGCCACGGTGTTCAGTAATATCCCGCATCGCTTCCTGAGCAAGCCTGTCCATGTCAACGTGGCCTGCCCCGACTTCCTCGACACCGACACCACCCTGGTGTTGACACGGCAAACGGTCCTCTCTCTTCGTCGCAACCCTTCCGTGTATGGCGACATCCATTTCAGATTGTGGGACATCACCAATGAGGAAGCCGTAGCCATGGCAATGGTGGAGATTGAAGGACAGCAGACCCAATCCGACGAAAACGGTTTGGTGACCTTGTCTCTCCCCCTGGAAAAGCAACGAAAAGCCTATAAAATCAAGACGGAACTTAACCTGGTCAACGACTCCATCTTCATGCCCTGTGGCGAAGACGATGTCATCTTGGTTGAAGAATGAAACATCAAATCAGGCCAATCAAATCCCTGGTAACGTAATAGATACAAACGCAGGCATAAATCAGTTTAATGCCCGTGCCAAGCAGGAAGCCCACGAAAGAGCCTAAGGCCGAGCGCCATGCCAGATGGTCTTCTGTACCGACAGACTTTTCGCCGATGTAGGCCCCAATGAAAGGTCCCAACAGCACGGCAATGAAGCCTATCGGGAAGATAAAAGTGACGAGAAGGCCCAATATCAACCCTATCGTGCTACCACGCACACCCGCCTTGGTGCCTCCGAGTCTTTTGGTGCCCCAAACAGGAACCACATAGTCCACGGTGAAGACCGCAGCCCCGATGATACCCATGACCACCAAAAAACGGGTGGTATAGTCAATGCCATCGACGAACGACAAGACCAACAAGGCCAGAAAACTGAACGGCGTTCCAGCAATGCCAGGCACCACAGCGCCCACCAGTCCAATGAGAGCCAGCACGATAACGATGGCGATGAGAACGTAGGTCATAGCGATTTGTATTTGCCTGCGAAAATAGTAAAAATCAGCGGTTTTTGTTTGATTTTTCAAAATAAGGCCCTACATTTGCACAATTAAACCACTTTGCCTATGAAGCGACTGCTACTTCTCATCGCCATAATCACCTTAACATCAACACTTTTCGCATCGGACTTCATCCACATTATGGGCGGTCGGGCCGCGGCAATGGGTGGCTCTTCGGTGGCTTCGCAAGGCCTGTGGGCCATGCAAAACAACCCCGCAGGCATGGCCAACCTCGACAAAATCAGCTTCGGCCTCTATTATGAAAACCGTTGGCTGCTGCCCGAGACGGCCTACAAATGCGGTGCCTTCGCCCTGCCCATAAAGAAGGTAGGCTGCTTAGGTGTGAGTTTCAACCAATTCGGCTCGTCGAAATACAATGAGAACAAAATCGGCCTTGCCTACGCCAGGGATTTCGGACGTTACCTCCAAATCGGCCTGCAACTCGACTATCTCATCATGAAAATCGGCAACGACTACGGCACCTTCCAAGCTTTCACCTTTGAATTGGGCATACAGTCGCACGTCACCGACAAGCTGACATTGGGCACCTACATCTTCAACCCCGTCAGTTTCAAATTCAAGCAGACCTTGAACCATGAGAAACTACCCATCGTGTTTCGCTTCGGGCTGGCTTACCAGTTCACTAAAGACTTCGTCGGGCAATGCGAAATTGAGAAAAACACCGAACGCAGCGGCGTCAGCCTGCGGGGCGGCTTGGAATACGAGGCCTTCAAGAACTTTTTCATCCGCGCCGGTGTGCAATCCAACCCGGGCATCTTGAGTTTCGGGCTTGGCTATGGCATCCGTTTCGCACAAATCAACGTTGCGGCGCAACTGCACAATGAATTAGGCGCTTCCCTTCAAATCGGCATGATATTCAGCATCGGAAAGTGACATGAAACGGCTGTTAATCATCATATTATTCCTGTTATTTGCTGTCGCTGCCAAGGCACAAATTGCCATCGACACCCTCAGTTCCGAGGCCTTGAACGAGCTGCTCATCGAGCAGGTGGAGCGTATGGCGGAGGACAGCGACGATGACATCGACTACGAGGAGCTGCTGGACAATTACATCTTCCTCAGTGACAACCCCATCAACCTCAACAGTGACGACATGGTACAACTCATGGAGCTGCATCTCATCAATGCGTTCCAATATGAAGAGCTGAAGAAATACCGCCGTTATTATGGTGATTTCATGTTTCTTGACGAGTTGGCGATGGTGGAAGGCTTCGACGAGCAGACCATCGAAATCATCCGGCCTTTGGTTTGTGTCGGGCAAGACAATGGCAAGGATAAGATTACCTTCAAAAAGATGGCGCGTTATGGCAAGCACCAAATCTTGGGCCGCTACGAGCAGGTTCTTGAAAAGCAGCAAGGCTATCTGCCCACCACCGACTCTGCGTTGCTGGCCAAGCCTAACTCGCGTTATCTCGGCTGTCCGCAGAAACTGCAATTCAGATATACCTACAACTACAGAAACCGAATCCGGGCGGGCATTGTGGTGGAGAAAGACGCCGGCGAGATGTTCTTCACCGACAAGGTCAGCGACACGATTAAAGCCCTGTTGGGCAAGAAATACAGCCGTGGCTTCGACTTCATCGGTTTCCATCTCTATGCCAAGGACTTAGGTATCGTGAAAGCCGCCGTGTTGGGTGACTACCAGCTATCGTTTGGCCAAGGCCTGACGCTGTGGTCGGGCATGACTTTCGGCAAGGCGGGAGCAGGCAGCAGCGTGATGAAACAAGCACGTGGCATCTCGCCCAAGAGTTCGGCCAGCGAATATGCCTTCATGCGTGGTGCCGCCGTCACCCTCGGCAAAGGTCCCTTCAGCGGCACGGTGTTCTACTCCAACCGCTTGGTGGATGCCAACATCAGCATCGCCGACACCTTGGACAACGAAGCCGAATATATCAGCAGCCTGCAGGAAACGGGCTACCACCGCACCATTGGCGAATTGCTTGACCGTCATGCCATACGGCAACAAATCGTCGGCGGGCATCTTTCCTTCGCCATTGCCCATTTCGAGGTCGGCTACACTGCACACCACACTTGGCTCAGCGTGCCGCTGGAACTCAGGCCCAGCCATTACAACCAATTCTATTTCCAAGGTCGGCAACTCACCAACCAAGGCATTGACTTCAAGTATGTGAAAGGGAAATATGCTGTGTTTGGAGAGGTGGCGATGAGCATGAACTTTGACAGTACGGCCCTTCGTCAGGCTCAGGGACCGTTAGCATTTGCCGGATTGGTAGGATTGACTGTAAAACCAGCTGGTTACCTGAATTTCACTTTGATGTACCGCGACTATGGCAAGATGTACCAAAACCTCTATTCCAACGCTTTTGGCGAAGGCAGCCGCAACCAAGGGCAGCGTGGCATCTACCTCGGCGTGGAGGCAGCACCGGCACCTTATTGGAACATCCTAGCTTACGCCGACCTGTTCCAGTTCACCTGGCTGACCTCACAAGTGAACGCCCCAAGCCGCGGCCATGATTTCTATTTGCGCGTCAGCCACAGCTTCAACCGCCGCACCAACGCCTACCTGCAGTTCCGCTCTAAGACCAAGATGAAAAACTCGACCGACGGGCAAGTGTTCAGCCACTACCCCATCTTCTACACCAAGAACACGGTGCGTTTCAACATCAGCTATCAGATTGTGGGTGACCTCCATTGCAGCAACAAGGCGGAATACGCCCACTACCGCAACGACGACGGCAGCAACGAGCACGGCTACTTTCTCTGTCAGGACATTGCCTACAAGCCTGAACACCTGCCCTTCAGCCTCACCTTCCGCTATGCCATCTTCGACGCCAAGGACTACAACGCCCGTGTCTACGCCTACGAAAACGATGTGCTATATAGTTTCAGCGTGCCTGCCTTATACGGCAAGGGCATGAGGTTCTATCTGTTAGGCAAGGTGAAACTGTTCAATTCATTGACGCTCTACGCCCGCATCGGGCGCACCATCTACAGCGACCGCAACACGGTAGGCACAGGCCTGTCGCAAATTGAAGGGAACCATAAGACGGACTTGAAGGTGGAGGCGATTTGGAAACTGTAAAAACTATTATTCCACCACCACCCTATCAACCTGCTGATTTCCACCGACAAATGTCACTACAGTATAAATCCCTTGGCTCAGTCCTTGTGTCGGGATGACAAAGCACTGCGTGGTGGCATTGGTGGTGTAGACCAATCGGCCCGTCATATCATATAAGCTGACGGCGGCCTCACTGGATTCGGCAAAACGGATGTTAATGCAGTCCTTGGCAGGATTGGGGTATATGGCTACACTTGAAATCGGCCCTTCGACAGGCTCAGGGGCCTCAGGGGCCTCAATGCCCCAAGTGCCACAAGCCGCGTTGATTTCACTGTCCAAATAGCTGAAACGGTCGTCTAACCAATTGCTCATGTAATTGAGTTGACCAGCATCCACCGTGTATTCGGGCCATGCCTCGTGCTCACGGTCGTAGGCACCGTTTTCAAGCAATTCATCATATTGGTTCTGAACCAATTCCATGATATGTTCCTTGGTCAAGTACGAGTTACGAAGCTCTGCGTAACGTGTTTTGGCTGTGGCCACGAAGCCGGTGACGTTGCAGTCCTGCGTCAGACGGTCATAGAAGCCATTGCTCATCAATCCGGAGGTGACATAGGTCTGATTGCCGTCGGTGTCCAAACCCCAGATGGCATCCAAATCCCAAGGCAGGTAGATGTAAGTGGTCGTCTTCTTGTAACGCGCCATGAAGATATTCCTTCCCATGTTGTCCATCGCCATCAACGCATTGATAAACAAGTAGTAATCGATAGCATTCGCTTTGTCGAATTGGGCTGAATATTGGGAATTGAATACATTGTCGGAGGCATTCATCACGAAGTTGGTGAAGCTGTAGAGATGGTTCCAGTTGTTGGTCGCCTCGTCCTCGTTGGGGTAGACCCATTCGTAGTTGTCCCAAGTGTCGGAGGTGTTGTCGTAAGGCGGCAGGCTCTCGAACGTCGGGGCGCCGGGACCGTTGCCTTTGTAGAGCACGCCACGGATTTCGGTGGTGTATTTACGCAGGTTCAGCTGCTTGCGGTCCATGCGCTCGGTCAGGGCATAAATGCCTTGGTATTCGTCGTTGATGAACAGGTCGGCGTATTCCATGCGGATGCCCGGCAAGGCATCGGGTTCAAGGTCAGCGTAAGGCAGGGTGTACATCTCCATCCACAACTCGTTGGCCACCTTGTCGCGGAGGCGGAGTGGCTGCGCCCACATGGCCTCCAGGTTCCAGTCGTCGTCGCTACGCATGCCAAGGAAGGTGGTGTCGGCCATTTCAGTGCCCGTCGCATCGGCCCATAGCTCAACACGGTACGATTTCTTTTCGTACTGCTGCGACGAAGTGCCACGGATTTTCAAACCGGCGTGCATCTCGATGACATTCCCGTCGGCATCGGCCACACTAATGATGCCATGCACGGCGGGCGAGTTGACGATGGGGCCGTCGGTGGTAATGGTGATGAGCGGCATCTCACTCCTATAATAAGTATAAGCCTCTCCCCCAACTTCTATGGTCTCTTTGTAGGGTTTCACGCCCTCTGGCAGTCGCTCTGATGAGACAATGATTTTCTTCCCATGGTCGACGCCATAGGTCTGCGCCGACATCATGATTGCCATAAATGTTAGTACAATTATCAAAATTGTTTTCTTCATATTTCAAGATTTCAAAAATTCATAATTTCTCATTCCGCATTTCCTCCTCTCTTCCGCTCATAGATCCCCACTCACCCACAACCCTTTGCAGGGATGACATGAGCGGAGCAACTCATCACTCCTTACTCATCATTCCGCATTCAATCAATTCTAACCACTTCCGCAATACCGTCAATGGACCGAATCTTATCCATCAGGAACTCCAAGGCCTCTGCATCGGTGATTTGGAGCACAATCCTGCCTTCAAAGTAGCCATCCTTGTCAGTGTTGAAGTTGATGTTTTTCATGTTGACCTGCAAATCCTCCGAGACGACTTTGGTAATCTTGCCCAGCAAGCCCATCACGTCGCGGCCATAGATGCGTATGGTGGCTTGCGAGGTGTTGCCCTCCATGCCGTTCCACTTCACCTTGATAATGCGGTAGCCGTAGCGTTGCTGCATTCCCTTAGCGTTAGGGCAGTTGACGCGATGGATGCTCAGCGTGCCGTCGTTGGTGACGAAGCCAAACACGCGGTCACCTGGGATGGGGTTGCAGCACTTGGCCAGCTTGTAGGTCACGTTGTCAATGTCCTCGCCAATGGAGAGGCTCTCCTCTGCTTCGGTGGAGGTCTCCTTTTTTGAGGCTTCAATCTGCTCTGGCACAGTCTTTTCCGTCTTCTCGGCATTCTCACCGAACTTTGCGGTCAGGAAATGCTTCACGTCGGCGATGTCGATTTTCTCGGTCGAGATTTTGTGGTATAGTTGCAGCGAGTTCTCCAGCTTGAACTCCTTCACCAGCATGTCGACGACGGTCTCTGAGAAAGGAAGCTTCCAGTTTTTCAACCTGCGCTGCAGCATGCCCTTGCCCAGCTCCGACTCTTTCAGTTCCTGCTCCTTAAGGTAGCGGCGTATCTTGTTTTTCGCCTTCTCCGTGACGACGACATTAAGCCAGTCGGCACGGGGCGACTGTTTCTTGCTCGTGATGATTTCCACCTTGTCGCCGTTTTTCAGCTCATGGCGGATGGGCACCATGCGGCCGTTGACACGCGCACCGTTGCAGGTCTCGCCAACGCGGGTGTGCACCTCGTAAGCGAAGTCAAGCACCGTGGAGCCGACGGGCAGCTGTTTCAGGTCGCCTTCGGGCGTGAAGATGAAGATCTTATCTGATTGATGGGTCTTCCTGTAAGAGGTCTCAAACGACACCTGGCTGGGGTTTTCGAGCACCTCGCGCACATGGAGCAACCACTCTTCCGATGACTGTTTCTCTCCTTTATAAAGATAGTGTGCCGCCTGCCCCGTCTCGGCGATTTCGTCCATGCGGGTGGTACGAATCTGCACCTCAAACCATAGCTTGTCGTCGTATTTCACCGTGGTGTGAAGCGACTCATAACCCGTAGATTTTGGATGCGTGATCCAGTCGCGAAGGCGTTCGGGCATGGGGTCATAGATGTTGGTGATGGCAGAATACACGCTCCAGCAACACTCCTGCTCGTCTTTCAAGGCGCAACTGATGATGACACGTGCCGCCATCAAGTCGTAGACCTCCTCGAAGGGCACATTTTGGGCTTTCATCTTGGCATAAATCGACGGGATGGACTTCAGCCTCCATTTGATGGTGTAGGTGAACTTATACTTGTTGCCTTTCTTGGTGCGTTCCAGCTCGGCGTCGATGCCTTCGGAGATGCGGGCGATGAACAACTCGGCGGTCTGCTTGCGGGCTTCCTGCGTGGCGGCAATCTTGGCCTCAATCTCATGGAACACCTCGGGGTTCTCGAAAAGCATCGACTTCTCTTCCAGCTCCGCCTTCAGCTTATACAAACCCAAGCGATGCAGGATGGGGATATAGATGTACTTGATTTCGTGGAAATACTTCGCCAAGCGGTCGGGGTCGACGTCGTTTTGGTTCCTGACATCATACACGCGGTGCACGATTTTCAGCAGCACCGAGCGCATGTCGTCAATCAGCGAGAGGAACATCACCTGGAAGGTGTCGGAGTTGTAGGCGACCTTCTCGGTGTCGAGTCGGGAGATCTCGCTAAAGTCCTCAAGCACGATGGCGACGGTCTTGCCAAACTCTTTCTCCAGCTCTTTGATGCTCACATTCTCCTTGTAGTCCATGCCATGAAGGAAAGAGGCCACCACGGAGACATAGCCCAAGCCCACTTCAAGCACGGCGATGCGGGCCATGTCGATAAGGTGGAACATATAAGCCTTGCCTGAGTAAAGGTAGCGTCCGTCGTATTTCTCCAGGCAATAGCGGTAAGCCTTGTCAATCAACGCCAGATGCTCCGGCGCGTTGACAAAGGGATGTATGTCGGCCAGCATAGCCTCGTAGGCCTGCTGAATGGCCAATATTTCAAGCGAGGAATAGCCTTCCATTAGTCTACTATTTTTACCGTGAGTTGGTGGCCGAGAAGGATGTCGTAATAGGGCTTCAGCTCCTCGAAGCTGCCGTGCATGACGGCGCATTTGCCTTTATAGTGCGTAATCCAAGCGCAGGTCTCGGCCTGTTCGCGGGTATGGTGGCACACCTTCATCAAGGTGTCGATGACATATTCAAAAGTGTTCACATCTCCAGAACATCAACGTTTTCCTGTTCCTTGTTCATCTCTTCAGGTCATAAATTTAGGGGGTAAAAATACACATATTTTCTGAACCACCAATAAAAAAAACTTTCAAATGCTTCTTTTATTGTCTCATTCCAATCAAAAAGCCAAAACAATAATCCCCTTAAAACCTCGTTCAAAAAATATAATTTCCTACTTTTGCGCCCGAAAAAAGACAGCAATGCAGAACCGCTTCATCAAAAATATCATCTTCCTGTTGTTTCTCAACCTGTTGGTGAAGCCTTTCTGGATTCTCGGCATCGACCGCGAGGTGCAAAACATCCTCGGCGACGCCGCCTACGGCACCTACCAAGCCCTCTTCAACTTCTCCTACCTCTTTTATATCCTGCTCGACCTCGGCATCACCAACTTCAACAGCCGCGCCGTCGCAGAACCTCTCCAAGCACTTCGGCGGCCTCACTGAAATCAAGCTGCTGCTGGGACTGCTCTATGCCGTCGTCATCTTCGTGGTGGGCTATTTCTGCGGCTACAACGAAGGCATGAAACTCAAACTGCTGTGCTGGTGCGGCCTCAACCAGATCCTGCTCTCCTTCATCCTCTTCCTCAGGTCGAACATGCAGGGGCTGCTGCTGTTCAAGCAGGACAGCATCCTCTCCGTCTTCGACCGCGTGCTGGCCATCATTATCATGGGCCTGGTACTGTGGAGCGGCTGGTTCCCCATGGAAAGGTTCAACGCCATCTGG
>CADAPW010000064.1 GCA_902789915.1 uncultured Bacteroidia bacterium
ATCACAATTGACCCCAGCGATGACGGTATTGTCTATGTGACGGGTTATAAATTGTGGCGTTTGCAGCGCCCCGCCACAGGAACGGGCTTTTATCTCTGCGAAGCCATCACCTCCAACAGCATGATTTCGTCTCCGGCTTACCTCCATGTCGGTCTCCATACTATGGTCTTCAATCCCAAGAATGCCAACGAGTACTACATTGGTACCGATGGTGGTGTTTACAGAGGCAACAAGGACTTCATGTTCTTCAACTGTAACAGAAACTATGTCACCACGCGTATGTTCAACGTGGCATACTCTGGCAGAGATGAACGCATCATGGCTGCCGGCCTCGACCATGGCACCGTGCTGATCGAAGGTACCGAAAACACCAATACTCCTGGTACTGGCCTTTGGATTAATCCTTCGGGTGATAACATGGGTATGTTTGGTGAAGGCTCAAGTGCAGGTCCTTGCGCATTCTCTATGATTAACCACAATACGATTTTCGTGACCTATCAGGATGACGCCGGGGCTGATGGAACCAAGGCTGTCATTGCCCGTTCCGAAACTGCTGGCGAAGACTGGGTGTCCACCAACTTCCTGTCAGGCCTTAACTATAGCACCACTTCGTTCCGTTTGCCCTTTGTTTTGACTGAGGACTACGATGCCGATTGGAATCCCGCTACGGTGTGGTGTTACAATACCACCGAAGATACCTTGAGGGCTGGAGAGGTTGTTGAATGCATCAGCAACTGCAACTATCCCTTCGATTACACTCTGGAAGCTGAGTTGGTTCCTGGTGATTCTGTCGAGGTTCACGATCCTATAGCTGCCAAATTGTATCTCACCTTCACGGATGCTCTTTATGTGACGCTGACTCCCTTGAACTTCGGCGTTGAATCAGCATGGTACAAGATTTCGGGTAAACAGCTCCTCGGCTATACTGGTGAGCCGCTCAGCATGGGCCTTTCCGCCGACGGCGACAACCTGTTCGTTGGCTTCAAGAATGGCAAGCTCTTCCGCATTTCCAACTTGAACACCGTGGTTGATGCCACTACTGGCACGTACACCACCACCGCCCTCGACTCCTTGAACCACACCATCACCATTCTCAACCCCGATTGCCAAGTGACTACTACGGCTATCGAACTGCCCATGAGTGGTCAGTGCGTTACTTCGGTTTCCGTCGATCCTCGCGATGCCAATAAGGTCATCGTTACTTGCGGCAACTATGGCAATGAGAATTATGTGTTCTATTCGACCAACGCCCTTTCGGAGAATCCTGTGTTCACTTCGGTGCAAGGCGACCTGCCTAAGATGCCGGTCTATTCTTCATTGATTGAAATGGAGACGGGCGATGTCATCATTGGCACGGAGCGCGGTATCTACAGAACAAAGGATATCGCCAGCGCTGAATGGAATGCCGACAGCCACATGTTGGGTGAAGTGCCTGTGATGGACCTCAAGCAACAGAGATTCTATGTCGAGGATAAGGAAACAGTTGAAGAAACTCAAGATGGTCTCTTCATCACTGAATATCCTGGTGTTCACAACACGGGTGTCATCTACGCCGCCACCTACGGCAGAGGCGTGTTCCGCTGCGAAAACTATAAGAAGGAATTCTTAAGCGTGCCTGAGACTCCTGCTATGGCCGAAAGCATCACCGTTTCCATGTATCCTAACCCTGTTCAGGGTGAGGCTACCGTGAGCTTCAACGCCACCGAGAACACCAATGTCAACTTCCAGGTGTTCGACCTGACCGGCCGTATGGTGATGAGCCAGAACATGGGCCGCTTCACCGAAGGCGAACAGGAATTTAGAATCAATACAGAAAGCCTCAGCACAGGCTCCTACATCCTGCGCCTCAATCAGGATGGCAACAGCAGTTGCGTGAAGTTCATGGTGTATTGATAACCACTTGTAGAGACGTTTTCTGAAACGTCTCCACAAGGCACACACAAAAAAGGAAAGACAATCGTAAAAGATTGTCTTTCTTTTTGTATTTTTGCATTTACATTATGCTCTTATGAACAGTAAAAGAATCAATAAAATACTGATAGCAAACCGAGGCGAGATTGCGGTGCGTGTCATCAAGACGCTCCGTAAACTGCATATCGCTTCAGTTGCTGTCTTTGCCGACAACGACGCCAATGCCTTGCATAGACGCATGGCTGACGAAGCTTGCCCTTTGGGAAATGGTTCGTTGAAAGACACCTACCTCAATGTCCATAAAATCATCGATGCGGCCTTGGATGCCGGAGCCGACGCTATCCATCCCGGCTATGGCTTTCTCTCGGAAAGTCCTGAGCTGGCGGAGGCCTGCGAAGCCAACAATCTGGTTTTTATCGGTCCCGACGCGAAGTCCATGCGCTTGATGGGTAATAAGATCGAATCGCGTAAAGTTGCTATGAGAAACGGTATCCCTGTAACCTTTGGCATGATGGGGAGCCACGAGGAGATTATGAAGCAAGCCGACGCTTTGCCTTTCCCTATCTTGATTAAGGCTGCGGCAGGTGGCGGTGGCAAGGGTATGCATATCGTATGGCAGAAGGAAGACTTGAAAATCGATTTGGAACGAGCCTCGCGTGAAGCGGAAAAGTTTTTCGGTGACGGTACGGTCTTCGTTGAGCAATACATTGAAAACCCGCGCCATATCGAGGTACAGGTGCTCGCCGACCATTTCGGTAACGTGATTCATCTGCACGAGCGAGAATGCACCATACAGCGCCGCTACCAGAAAATCATAGAAGAGTCACCTTCGCCGACCTTGACGGATGAAAAACGTCAACAATTGTGCGAGACAGCGGTCAAGTTGTGTAAGGCCATCGGCTACCGCAATGCAGGTACGGTGGAATTTCTCGTCGACAAGGACATGAATTTCTATTTCTTGGAGATGAACACCCGCATCCAAGTGGAGCATCCCGTTACGGAGATGCGCACGGGCATCGACATCGTTGAGGAACAAATCCGCATTGCGAGAGGGAAGGAGATGGGCTGGACACAAGAGGCCATACAACCTCAAGGTCATGCCATCGAGTTGCGCGTTTATGCAGAAGATCCTCAGAATGGCTTTCTGCCCACACCTGGCAAGGTGACAGCCTATCATGAGCCTCAAGTGCGTGGCGCCCGTGTGGATAGCAGTATCGACGGCGCTTGCTCAGTTTCTGAAGCATACGACCCGATGATTGCCAAGCTGATATGTCATGGCAAAACGCGTCAGTCAGCCATTGAAACCGCCCGTCAGGCATTGAAGGAGTTCATTATCCAGGGCTTGACCACCAACAAAGCGTACTTATGGGAGGTAATCAAGAACGAGGATTTTATCGCGAATAAAATTGACACTGCGTTTTGTGCTACCCATCAAGAAACTTTGCTAAAAGCTTTGGAGATAAGTCGTAACAGTCAAAATGTGAACGATATAGTAGTTGCATTCCTGATGTTTGACTTTTGTAAGAAGCAAGTTGAACAGCATCCCGAAAATGTTTGGGAAGAAATCGGCTATTGGCGTTATAGGATGCAACTCACCGTGGATGTGGAAGGCAAGAAAGTGCCGGTCAGTATCAATGCAGCAGAGGCAGGAAAAATCAGCGGAGTAGCAGGGGAGAATCCTTTTGTGGTGGAATTCATCCAATACAACAACAAACAGCTGAAAATCATGCTTAATGGACGTACCGAAACAGTGTATTGCTCCGTCAATGTCGACCAGAAAACCATTGTTAATTTTCACGGCCTCAATTTCACCTGTTTTCGTGCGGACCAACTGAATGAAACTTGGGACTATGCCTGCAAGGAAATGGTGAATGACAAAAACAAGTTGGTGTCGCCCATGCCAGGCAAGGTAGTGAAAATCAATGTCAAGGAGGGCGATGAGGTGAAAGAAGGGACAATTATGATGGTGGTGGAAGCCATGAAGATGGAAAACAACATTGTAGCTTCTGGTGCCGCCAAGGTGAAGAAGATCCTCGTTGCTGAAGGACAGATGGTAGACAATAAAAAGCAGCTATTGGAGTTAGAATAATGGCTAAAAGCCAAACTGGCAGCCAATTAATGAATCTTTGAATTTTAAATCTTTGAATCTTTGAATTTCAGATTATGAACTTCGACCTCACCAAAGAACAGGAAGCCCTCCGCCAGCGTGTGCGCGACTTCGCCGAACAGGAAGTGAAACCCGTGGCTCGTGAAAACGACGAAGACCAGCATTTCGATGTCGGCCTGACCCTTAAAATGGCTGAACTCGGCCTTTTAGGCATGACCGTACCGAAGGAATATGGCGGACAAGGACTTGACAATTTGAGTTATATCATCGCGGTGGAAGAACTGGCCCGCGTTGACGGCTCCACTGCCGCCACCATAGCCGCCGACAACTCATTGGGTATCGGACCCATCAAGGACTATGGTACAGAGGAGCAGAAACGCAAGTACCTGCCCCAGCTCTGCAAGAACCGTCTTTGGGGCTTCGGCCTGACAGAAGAAGATGCCGGCAGCGACTCGCGTGGCACCAAGACCACGGCCCAGTTTGATGGTACTTTCTGGCACCTCAATGGCTCCAAAATTTTCATCACCAACAGTGCTACACCCATCAGCCTTGGCACGACAGTGCAGGCTGTGTCGGGCGAGAAAGATGGCAAGCCTGAGTTTACCGCTTTGCTCGTCGAAAATAATAAAGAAGGCTTCACTCAGACGCCCATGCACGACAAGATGATGTGGCGCGCCTCCAACACGGGCAAGCTCATCTTCAACAACGTGCGCCTCTCTGATGATTGCATCTTGGGCAAGCCGGGTGAAGGTTCCCATATCATGCTTGCCACCCTTGACTCTGGCAGACTTTCCATTGCCGCCATGGGTTTGGGTTGTGCGCAGGGTGCTTACGAGATGGCGTTGGCTTATTCCAAGAAGCGTGTGCAGTTTGGCAAGCCCGTGTGCAAGTTCCAAGCGGTGAGTTTCAAGCTGGCCGATATGGCTGTGAAGATTGAAGCCGCACGTAATCTGCTCTATTGTGCTTGTTGGCTGAAGGACCAACATCGTCCCTTCGGCAAGGAAGCCGCCATGGCGAAGCTCTATTGCTCCGAGGTGGCCGCTGAAGTCTGTGACAACGCCGTCCAAGTGATGGGTGGTCACGGCTTGCTGAAGGAATTCGACATGGAACGCTTTTACCGTGACCAACGTATCCTTCAAATCGGAGAAGGCACCTCCGAGATCCTTCGTCTCGTGATTTCACGCGCCATCGGCTGCTGAAAAACCGTCATTGCATTATGGAAAAACACATTCTTTTAGGTAAGACCCCTTCCGAGATTCAGGAGGTGGTCGAGCAATTGGAACTGCCCAAGTTCACGGGCAAGCAGCTCGTGGATTGGCTTTACATCAAGCGTTGTGCCTCATTCGATGACATGACCAACCTCAGCAAGAGCGCGAGGGCTTTGTTGTCGGAACAGTACGAGACTGGGTTAAAGGCTCCCGTAAAAGAGCAGGCGTCAACCGACGGCACGAAGAAATACCTTTTCCCTGCGGGTGAGCATTTTGTTGAGGCCGCCTACATCCCTGACCGTGAGCGCGCTACACTCTGCGTCTCTACGCAGGTGGGCTGTCAGATGGACTGCCTCTTCTGTGCCACGGGCAAACAAGGTTTCCAAAAGAACCTCTCTGTGGCCGAAATCATGAACCAGATCCTCAGCCTACCCGAGTTTGATGAATTGACCAATATCGTCTTCATGGGCATGGGCGAGCCTTTGGCCAACTACGACAACCTGATGCGCTCGCTCGACATCCTCACGCAGGAATGGGCACTCGGCTGGAGCCCGACCCGCATCACTGTTTCTACAAGTGGTCTCATCCCCAACCTTAAGCGTTTCCTCGAAGAGTCAAAATGCAACTTGGCCATTTCCATGCACAGTCCCTTCCACGACGAGCGCCTCAAGTTGATGCCCATAGAGAAAACCTATCCCATCAAGGAGGTCATTCACGCCGTGAAGCAACACGACTGGCATGGCCAGCGCCGCCTGTCGTTCGAGTATATCATCTTCAAGGACCTCAACCATAGCAAAGACCATATCAAGGAAATCGCACGACTGCTGGGCAGTACACGGTGTCGCTTTAATTTAATAAGGTATCACACAGTGCCCAACATTCCGCTGAAAAGTCCCGATGCCGCCACCATGACATGGTTCCGCGATGCGTTGAACGAGAAGGGTATCATTGCCACCATCCGGGCATCACGAGGGCAAGATATTGACGCAGCATGTGGGCTGCTGTCGACGAAGAACCTGTTATAAAACAAAAGAGGCGGTGTTATCACCGCCTCTTTTGTTTTTATAATGACCGCAGCGAAACCGCGAATCCGCCGCAAGGCGCCATCCTCACCTTCAGCTTCGATTTGTTCGTCACCGTCTTCTTGGTGATGGTGTAAGCTTGCGCGTTGTAATGCTCGTCGGGGATGCCGCTGGCGTCTTTGGCGTCGCAATAAATCGTGGCTTCGTATTTCGTTCCAGGCTTCAGGAAATCCAGTTTCACCTCCACCTCACGGGCATTCTCGTCGGTAATGCCGCCCACGTACCAAACATCGTGTGCTTGGGCTTTCTTTAAATCTTCGGTTGTGGCATTTTCGGGCAAGGCGTAGACGAACTTCGTGGCGTTCGACACCACACCTTTCTTGCCGTCGGGCAGCGTGCCTACGCCTTCGGCGGCCTTGTTCAAGGTTGATAACTTGGGATGGCGTGCCGTGACGATATAAGCACCCGGCTCGGCTTCAAGATAGAGACTCTTGTCCCAGTCGACGGCCACGTCCTTGATGAACTGGAAGGCATCCATGAAAGGCTCGTAATGCTCGGGGAAGTCGGCGGCCATCTGCAAGGGCGAGTAGAAGGTCACATAAAGACCCAGTTGGTTGCAGATGGTGATTTGCATTTTCTTGCCCCAGGGCACGATTTTACCCATGTCGGTCTCGAAGATGCCGGGCGTGTAGTCCATCGGGCCGCCTTGCAAACGCGTGAAGGGCAGAATGGTGGTGTGTCCGGGGTTGATACGCTCGCGGAACTCGGTGCCCATGGCGCTCTCGTTGCCAATCATGTTGGGCCAAGTGCGGCAGAGACCGGTAGGTCTCACGGCTTCATGCGAGTTCACCATGATATGGTGCTTGGCGGCCTCCACGACGGCATAATGGTAGTGGTTGTTGATGGGCTGACTGTAGTGACCTTCACCGAAGGGGATGATGGTGCCCACATAGCCGCCCTTCACGGCGTCGTAGCCGTATTGGTTCATCAAAGTATATGCCTTCTCCATCCAGCGTTCGTAATTCACAGTGGAGGCAGAGCTTTCGTGATGCATGATGAGGCGGATGCCCTTTTCGTGGGCGTATTTGTTCAGCGCGGGCAGGTCAAAGTCGGGATAAGGTGTGAGGAAGTCGAAGACGAATTCCTTTTGTTTGCCATACCAGTCTTCCCAGCCGATGTTCCAGCCTTCGATGAGGAGGGCGTCGAAGCCGTTGGCGGCGGCAAAGTCTATGTAGCGGCGCACGTTGGCGTTGTTGGCGCCGTGGGTGCCGTTGGGCTTGGCGTGCTCATAGTCGGTCAGGCCGAGTTTCACCGAGGGGAAGTCGTTGGTGTAGGCCCAGGTGCTCTTGCCCGAAATCATCTCCCACCAAACGCCCATATATTTCACTGGGTGAATCCACGACACATCCTCCAAGGCGCAAGGCTCGTTGAGGTTGAGAATAAGTCGCGAGGCGAGGACATCGGTAGCCGAAGTGCAGACCATCACTGTGCGCCAAGGCGTGACGCAAGGGGCTTGGATGCGGCCTTTGTAGCCCGTGGCATCAGGGCAAAGGAAGGCGCGGAAGACCATATTTTTGTCATCAAGGTCGAGATGCATGGTGGGGAAGTCGAGCGTGGCAGCCTCGTGGATGTTGAGGTAAAGGCCATCGTCGGTCTTCATCTGAAGGGCGGTCTGCACGCCGGTGGGCGAGAACGCCGTCCAAGGCCAGCCACCGTCTTTGTGGCCTGCATCCCACAAGTCACGGATTTGCGACAGCCGCGACTCGGTGTAATTGTATTCCTGCGTGTCGAGATCGCCGGGAATCCACCAAGCGGTGTGGTCGCCCGCCATGGCAAACTCGGTTAGCTCTTCCTCAATCCAGAAGCAGACCAAGGCGTTCTCGATGGGGAACTCATAGCGGAAGCCGAGGCCGTCGTCATAGAGGCGGAATCGGATTTGCATCACCGTGGCCCGCTTTTCCGTGGAATGGTCCATGCTCTCCACAGAACCAATGGGTTGTTCCAAGGTGACGAGCATCTCGTTGTAGTGGTTACGGATTTGTGCTTCTTCGCCCCAGACGGGTTCCCAAGTCTCGTCGAAGGTGCTGTATTTCGTGTCTTTCAGCACAAAGGCATGGGCGAGGTCGTCGCGCCATTCGAGGGTGAAGCCCATCTTGGAGGGCAGCACGATAGGCTTCCCAGCGCGGTCGAGGGAATACTGCGGAATGCCGCCGATGACTTCGAATTTCAGTTCTAATTGGCCGTCGGGGCTTTGCAGCTTGACGGGTTCGGCATAGGACTTCAAGAAAAGCCCAAAAGCCAGGCAAAAGAGGATAAAGGTGAGTTTTTTCATATCGATAAGTTTATGATGATGGGGGCAAAGATAGAAAAAAATGTGGAAGATAGGGATTGGAAAAATGGTGAATTAGCAGCAATTGTCCCCAGAGACATAACTTTAAAACGCTATGCCAATTCTAAATCCAGCTGTAAAAGCAAAAGGAGTGTGGTCGTTCCAACCGATGAAACCATGATGGTAGTTGCTGCAATTGCAATTACCAGCGGCAAAGCCCAGTCCGGCATAACTGTCAAATACAAACCAGTTTTTTACCCAATCGTAACCCAACACACCCATCAAAGCAACGCGATCAACTTTAAGTCGCTTCAGCTCAGGATGTGTATAATAATAGGAGGAATAGCATAGCTCTGGCTTCACATAAAAGCCACATAACTGATTGTCGATGTTGTTTCGGTTGGGAAAAATGAATTTGTAGGCGGCACGCCATGTGGTTCCCTTCGGGTCACTGCCTTTCAGTATGTCGAACCCCCATCCGATGATGCCTGCTGTTATCTCAATACTTTGATGATCAAGTACTAAACGTTCGTAAGTTATTTTTGATGTGCCGCTTGCCAAAGAGAGTAAAGCCACTTTGATTTCGTTCTTTCGCATCTTCCGAGGCTCATGTTGGGCAAACAGCATGGAAGGTAAAAACAAAACGACAAAAATAAAATATAAAAAATGGGTTTTCATCACACTCTGTATGATTCGTCGAAAAACGGTGCAAAGATAGGAAAAATATGGACATCAACTTTATTCCGCTACGAAATGCAAATTTTAAGTCTCGTAGCGGAATAAAAGCAAAACTAAACCGATTTTTGTAACATTCTTACATCCTAAACACCCCAAACTGTTGCGGTGGGAAGGGCTGGTTCAAGGAAGCCGCGATGCCCAAGGCGAGGATTTTGCGGGTGTCGACGGGGTCGATGATACCATCGTCCCAGAGACGGGCTGTGCTGTAGAAGGCCGAGCCTTCATAGTCGTACTTGGCCAAGATCTCTTTCTTCAGTTGCGCAATTTCGTCCTTCGGGACTTCAAGGCCCTTGTATTTGTACTGGTCTTCCTTCACGGTGGCAAGGACGCTGGCTGCCTGCTCGCCGCCCATGACGGAGATTTTGGCATTGGGCCACATGAAGAGCAGCCTCGGACTGTAAGCACGACCCGCCATGCCGTAGTTGCCCGCACCAAACGAACCACCGAAGATGACCGTGAACTTAGGCACGTTGGCATTAGATACCGCGTGCACCATCTTGGCACCGTCCTTGGCAATGCCACCTTGCTCGTACTGCTTGCCGACCATGAAGCCCGTGATGTTCTGCAAGAACACCAACGGGATGTTTCGTTGGCAGCATAGTTCGATGAAGTGCGTGGCTTTTAGCGCTGATTCAGAGAACAATACACCAAAGTTAGCAATGATACCCACAGGAAAGCCCATCAAATGGGCAAAGCCGCAGACAAGGGTTGTGGCGTATCTTGACTTGAACTCTTGGAAACGGCTGCCGTCCACAATGCGGGCGATGATTTCCCTCGGGTCGACGAGCTTATGGAAGTCGATGGGGGCGAGGCCGTATAGGTCGTGCGGGTCGTATAAAGGTGCCTCAACAGGCAGCATGTCCAACTTTTGGCGATGCGATTTCTCTAAGGTCTTGAAGATGTTACGACATATCTGCAAGGCGTGTTGGTCGTTCTCGGCCAAGTGGTCGGCCACACCCGACACGGAGGTATGCATCTCCCCACCGCCCAACTCTTCCGCTGTGACCACCTCGCCTGTGGCAGCCTTCACCAATGGCGGACCACCGAGGTAAATGGTACCTTGGTTGCGCACGATGATGGTCTCGTCGCTCATGGCCGGCACGTATGCACCACCAGCGGTACACATGCCCATCACAATAGCGATTTGAGGGATGCCCATGGCCGACATGCGCGCCTGGTTGTAGAAGAAACGTCCGAAATGGTCGCGGTCGGGGAAGACCGTGTCCTGCTCGGGCAGGAAGGCACCGCCGCTGTCAACCATATAGACGCAGGGGAGGTGGTTCTCCATGGCAATCTCTTGTGCTCGAAGGTGTTTCTTCACCGTATACTGCATGTAGGTGCCGCCTTTCACGGTGGCGTCATTGGCCACAATGACGGCCTCGCGTCCTTGTATGACACCGATACCGGTGA
>CADAPW010000065.1 GCA_902789915.1 uncultured Bacteroidia bacterium
GTTGTATTCTTCTTCGATGGTTTCCAGGACTTCGCGAACGGCCTGTAAGTACTCATTTTCGCCCGGATGCTTGGCTTCCAGAGCGGTCATAATTTCATTTACTTTCATTTCTTGACTTTAATTAAAGGTTTATTTTACGTTGTAGAAAGTTGATTTCTTATAAATCGGTGCAAAGGTAGGATTTTTATTTGAACTTTTTCCAAATTATGCAAAATATTTTCTTCTCTCGTCCTCAGTCTTCGGAATTTTGTGGGTTATTGTCTTCAAAGACCATCTTACCATTCTCATATTCAACGATTCTCGTTATACTCCCATCAGGGTTGTAATAGGCCTCCCTCCCATGTTTCACATTGTTGACATATTGCACCTCAAGGCATTTGTAACCCGACTCAGCGTAACCGATTTGCTTGCCCGTACCCTTTTTGTAGTCGGCTTTCCCTGCCAAGGCACCGCTTGGATAATAGATGTACCATGCGCCATCCATCAGCCCGTCGACATATTGCCCTTCTTGAAAGAGTTGGCCGTTGTCAAACCATTTCCTGATTTCACCGTTCAATTCGCCATCGCGGTAATGCTCCTCCGATGCCAGCATGCCTTTTTCGGAATAGGTGTAGCCTATGCTGTCGCGAATGCCGTTCTTATACCAGCCCTCTTCAGCGATATTGCCGTTCGGATGCCAGCGCATAAAGCAACCCTCCAACACATCGTCGACATAATAGCCTTTCGACATCTTGTTGCCGTTCTGGTAATACCAAACGCACTCGCCGTTCAGTTTGCCGTTTGCATAGCGCAACTCCGACTTGAGATTGCCGTTTTCCCAATAGGCTTTCTCTACGCCGTCGTCGCAGGCAGCAAGCATCGCCATTAGGGCCAAGAATAGCATGATTTTCCTCATTCCGTTTTCCTCTTGAACGGGTCTATCGACTTCAATTTAATATCCTCATTGTCATACTGATAGACACTCCAATATTGGTTTTCGCGGCCATTGCGTTTGCCGTCTTTCAGGTAACTGGGGTTGAAGAAACGATATTGCGAGTTCAACAGCGGGACATCGCAGCAATTGAGGCAGTCAAGCATAGCATCGCCGTAACGCATCAAAGCGCTAAGGAAGAACATGGCCATGTCGTAGCCTTCAAAAGCGTAGCTCTGAGGCTCAACGGCATATTTTTGCCTGAAGCGCAACACGAAACGTCTGGCGGCATCGCTGCTATAATCCACAAAACCGTCGTCAAGATAAATGGCCTTCATCTGCAACAAGTTCTCAACCAGCAATTTCTCGAATTTGGCCCAGTCGGGGGCGCACACCAGCGTGATGGGATAGCGATCGGTTTCTTTGGCCAGACTGTTCAGCATTTGCGTGGCAAACACATTGTCGTCTCCGTAAGCCACGATGACATTCTCGCGCACCCCAGAAAGTTGCGAAATCACCTTGCTTATATCTTTATATGCATAGCGCTTCACGGAATTGGAGAGCACCACCTCATGGGTGGTTCCGTTACGGAAATCCTCTGTTGAATACACCTGCCCTTCCACGTCGACTGTGGAGACCATGCGACTGCCCATTTCGAGACGCTCGCTCTCGTTGCGGGCAAAATGCAAAAATTCGTTCCCCGACACCCTCACCTCGTCGTTCACGGCAAGATTCAAGTGATGCTCAAGCTGGTTCAAGAATAGCGTATCCCCTGCCCTTTCCTTACTGACAATGAACACATTGGCGTCGTTATACAAGTTCTTCACAAGATTCGAGATAGTAAGTATCTGTCCCACCTCGCCTGGCTTCACTTTCACCACGTTCGGGTTGTCGACGATGACGGATTCACGTGTGGAAAGCGGGTTGACCACCACGATATTGTGTGCCTTGGCATACTCCTCAATCACCGCAAATGACTTGCCGAAGAACGGGCCTACAATCAGGTCGAAGTCTTCGCCCTGGATTTGCGAAAGTGCACGCTCAGCGGTGCTGACATTGTCCGTCACATCGATAACGGTGAGATTCATCTTCAGCCCTTGGTCCTCCATGGCATCAACAGCCATCATAAAGCCCTCGTAAAACTGGACAAACGACAAGGCGCGGGACTTTTGAGCCTTGTGAGCGTTTTCTTTGGAAATCTCCAAATTACCCACATCGTTCAAATAAAGGGGCACCATCAAGGCTACATTGTAACGACGCGAAGCGCTTTCATGTGAGGCGACACAGTTTCCACACTCCATGACCTCCTCCTCGAAGAGGGTCTCCGTCGTCTCTTCTTGGATGGGGACAACCTCCTCCTCTACTATCAGTTCCTCTTCTGGTTCAACAATTTCCTGAGGCTCATCTTCCATCCAATAGAAATCAGTGATTGGAAGGATAGGTATCAGAACGACCTGATTCACAAACACATGAGATCCCACAGAGACATTCATCCTTCGAAAATCGCTTTCATCCACTTTCCAGCGTTTGAGCAATGAAGTGACACGTTCGTTGCGCTCGCAATGATGAACGATGTAATCGTTTTCGTTGGCAATGGCGGGAATGATGATGCGTGTTCCTGGAGCAGGTTCATCGGTCAAACCACGGTTGGCAGCCCTCAAATCGGCGAGGTCGATGCCGTATTCCTTGGCAATGTCATAAAGGGTCTCCCCATTTTGCACAATGCGTGCCTTACCGACATAGAAACGCCTATTGTCGGGCCGCACTACAACAGGTTGTTCTGTAGTTTGAGGTTCGACAACGGCAGGTTCTGGCTCGACCACAATTGGCTTAGGCTCTTCAACAATCGGTTCGGGTTCTGGTTCAGGGGCCACCACAACTGGCTCAGGTTCTGGCTCAGGCTCAGGTTGAACTACGACGGCAGGCTTTTCCGGCTCAGGTTCTACTATTGGTTCCACCTTTGGCTCAACTACAACTGGTTCCGGCTCTGGAACGGGTTCTGGCTGCACAACAACCTCCGGTTCTTTCGGCTTTGGCTCAACCGCGACAGGAGTTTCAGGTTCTTTTTCAAGACGCACAGGGATACCCAATACATGTCCTGCCTTCAATCCATTCTTTACATCAGGATTCAATGACTCAATCTCCTCAATGGACACATTGTACAGCCTTGAAAGCCCCCAAAGTGTCTCGCCCTGCTTCACATGGTGCATATAATACTCCTTGCCACTGATTTTGGTGATGTTCGTTGAACGCACCGTTTGGGCATTCAAGGAGCCACAAAACAGCATCCCCAGCAGGAAAAAGAGCAAGAAAAGTAGTCTATTTTTCATTATCTTATTCATTTACAAGGTTATTCCCACTCAATGGTCGCCGGTGGTTTCGACGAGATGTCGTAACACACGCGGTTGACACCCTTCACCTTATTAATAATATCGTTCGACACCTTGGCCATGAACTCATAGGGCAGATGCACCCAATCGGCAGTCATGCCATCGGTGGAAATCACTGCACGCAAGGCAATGGTATATTCATAGCTTCTTTCATCGCCCATCACACCGACCGACTTCACGGGGAGCAACATCGTGCCAGCTTGCCAGATGCTGTCGTAAAGGTTGTCGGCCATCTCGTTGGGATACGACGCGCTCGGCAACTCGCAGGGCCAGCTACGCAGCCCCTTGATGAAGATGTCGTCGGCATCGCGGAGGATGCGGAGTTTTTCTTCGGTGACTTCACCCAAGATGCGGATGCCCAAGCTCGGCCCTGGGAAAGGATGCCTACCAATCAGCTCGCGTTTGATGCCCAAGGCACGGCCCACACGGCGCACCTCGTCCTTAAAGAGGGAACGTAGCGGCTCCACAATCTTCAGATTCATCTTCTCAGGCAGGCCGCCCACATTATGGTGCGACTTAATCTTGCAGCTCGGCCCGTTGACGCTCACGCTCTCAATGACATCGGGATAGATGGTGCCTTGCGCAAGCCAGCGGGCACCCTCAATCTTTTGTGCCTCGGCATCGAACACATCGATGAAGGTCGAGCCAATGGCTTTTCTCTTTGCCTCAGGGTCGGTGACACCTTTCAGTTTTTCGAGGAACAAATGTCCAGAGTGGACACCTATCACATTGAGGCCCATTTCCTTGTAGGAGTCGAGCACTTCCTCAAACTCGTTTTTGCGCAACAAGCCGTTGTCGACGAAGATGCAAGTTAGGTTCTTCCCTATCGCCTTGTTGAGCAACACGGCGGCCACAGTGCTGTCGACACCACCTGAGAGGCCTAGGATGACCTTATCGTCGCCGAGTTGTTGTTTCAGGCTTGCCACCGTGTTGTCGATGAACGAATCCGGCGTCCAGTCGCCCTTACAGCCACAGACGCCCAAAGCAAAGTTGGCCAGCATCTGCGGGCCTTCCTTGGTGTGGAACACCTCGGGGTGGAACTGCACAGCGTATGTCTCCTCACCGTCAATCTTGTAGGCGGCATTCTCAACGTCGTCGGTCGAGGCAATGACACGAGCGCCTTGAGGCAACTTGGCGATAGTGTCGCCATGACTCATCCACACCTGGCTCGTCTTGCTCACTCCCTTGAACAGTGGCGACGCTTCGTCAACGACGGTCAGCATGGCACGACCATATTCGCGGGCGATGCTGCCATTGACCTCACCGCCAAAATGGTGGGAGATGAACTGCGCCCCATAGCATATGCCCAACAGAGGCAACTTGCCCTTGATATTCGACAGGTCGGCGATTGGGGCATTCACGTCACGCACCGAGAATGGGCTGCCGCTGAGGACCACGCCTTTGACATTCTCCCCGATAGCAGGAATTTTATTGTAAGGGTGGATTTCGCAATAGACATTCAGTTCGCGCAGACGGCGACCGATGAGTTGGGTCACCTGCGAACCAAAGTCAAGAATGAGGATCATTTCTTGCATAATCGAAAATTTTGTGCAAAAATAGACTTTTTCATTCATAAATCCTCTATTTTTGCAAAAGAAAAACCAACCTTATGTTGTATTATCTCCTTCTGTTCGCTATCGCCATCCTGCCCGTTGTGGTGCTTATGGTCTTCATTTACCGTCAGGACAAGTACCAAAAAGAGCCTATTAAGTCGCTGGCCAAGGCATTTATCGGCGGCATGATTGCCATCCCATTGGACATCATAATTGTTACAAGCCTGGATCTTGTTTGGGGAGAAACGGCTATGGCACAAACCGTGTTTTTCTCGGCCTTTATGGAAGCGGGCATCCCAGAAGAGCTATGTAAGTTCATCATTTTCATGATATTCATCTGGCGCGACAAGAACTTTGATGAATATTTCGACGGCATCGTCTACGCCTCCTTCATCGGCTTGGGCTTCGCCTGCGTGGAGAACATCGAGTATGTTTTCGCCTTCGGATTCAGCACTGGGGTTGTCAGGGCGCTGCTTTCGGTCCCCGGCCATTTCCTCTTCGGCGTGGTGATGGGTTATTTCCTCTCCATGGCCAAGTTCCATCCTGAGAAACGCGGCACCTACCTTTTGATGGGTCTGCTGCTGTCCATGCTCGCCCACGGTCTCTTCGACTGGCTGCTGATGTTTGCCAACTTCATGCCCATTTACGGAGGCATCATTTACATTATCTTCCTCTGGGGCGACTTCAAGCTTTGGAAACTTGGCTTGAAATACATCAACAAGCAGCAGGAAAACTCACGCATGCAAGCCGAGCAAGCCAAAGCCGCAGACATGGACTATCAGATCGGCTCAACGAGCATGGACTACGACTCCGAATACAAGCGAATCGACTGGAATGCGGGCGACAGGCAATGAATTATTTATTATTTTTGCATCCAATTAAAAACACATCAATATGTCACTAAATTGCGGAATCATCGGTCTCTCAAGCGTTGGAAAGACCACCATATTCAACTGTATATCAAACACTAAGGCAGAGATTGGATTTGCCTCAAAGTCAAACATCGGCATGTGCGAAGTGATTGACGAGCGCCTCAAGCTCATCGACAATATCTCACATTCGAAGCGCATCGTGCCCGCTACGGTCGAAATCGTCGACCTGCCGGGACTGAGCAAAGGCGGTCAAGGCGTGGGCAACAAACTCCTCGCTGAGGTGCAGACCATGGATGCCCTCATCCATGTGTTGCGCTGTTTCGACGACCCCAACATTCCCCACAGCGAAGGCAGCGTAGACCCTGTGCGCGACATGGAACTCGTCGACCTTGAACTTCAAGTGCGCGACTTGGATTTGGTCACCCGCAAACTGGAACGCGTGAACAAACTGTTGAAAAACGGCGAGAAGGACAACAAGAAAGCCTTCGACGTCCTCAGCGTCTACAAGGAAACTTTGGAGAACTTCGGCAATGCCCGCGACGCCAAGGTGGCCGAGGAAGACAAGCGTTTTGTGCAAGACATCCAACTGCTCACCGCCAAGCCCATGATTTATGTCTGCAATGTGGACGATGCCTCCGCCACGACGGGAAACAAATACTCCGAAGCCGTGAAAGCCGCCTTGAAAGAAGGACAAGAGATGCTAATCATCGCTGGCAAGCTCGAGGCTGAAATCGCCGAACTCGATGCCGACGACCGTCAGATTTTCATGGAAGATGCTGGCTTGACCGAGCCTGGCGTGAACAAACTCGTCCGCACTGCCTATCACACCCTGAACCTGCATTCTTTCTTCACCACCGGTCCTGACGAAACCCGAGCCTGGACCATCCATGTGGGCGACACCGCTCCCATCGCCGCTGGTGCCATCCACAGCGACTTGCAACGTGGCTTCATCCGCGCCGAGGTGATGAGCACCGAAGACTTCCTGAAATATGGCAGCGAGGCCGCCGTCAAGGAAGCAGGAAAGTTCCGCGTGGAAGGCAAGACCTACGTGGTGCAAGACGGCGACATCCTCAACATCAGATTCAACGTATGATGGAACAGGTCATCCTCGTCGACGAACAAGACAATCCCATCGGCCTGATGGAGAAGCAAGCTGCGCATATCACGCCGCATTTGCATCGTGCCTTTTCGATTTTCATCTTCAACTCAAAAGGTGAATTGCTCATGCAGCAGCGAGCCTTATCCAAGTACCACTCCCCTGGCCTCTGGACCAACACCTGCTGTAGTCACCCACGAGATGGAGAAACGCTTGAAGAAGCCACCTCACGCCGCCTCTGGGAAGAGATGGGCATGCGCTGCGAGATGCACGAAGTCTACACCTTTATATATAAGGCACCCGTTGGGCAAGGCCTCACCGAGCATGAGTTTGACCATGTTTGGATTGGCCAAAGCGACAATATCCCCTGCATCAACACCGACGAAGTCGCATCATGGAAATACATGACCATAGACAACCTCTCAAAAGACATCGCCTTGTATCCAGAGCATTACACCGAGTGGTTCAAGATTACCTTTGAAGAAATGACGCGTCATGCCGATGTCCTCCAACGCCCAAATAACATATAACTGAATACTCTATATGCTTGTTTTTATGCAAAAATAAATAGTAAATATATTTACTATAAGTATTTTTACTATTTTTGCGGCCGAAATCAATTGAAAACACTTTAAAACCTAATTACTATGAAACACAGTTTTCGCATCATTGTTGGAATGTTGCTGTTAGCCATTCCGTTGTGCCTCAACGCACAAGTGAAACCAACCCAACCTCAAAATCACGGGACTCAAACCGAAAACCCTGCTGAAGCAGATAGGCTCCAGAAAGAAGCCGAGATAAAAAGAGATGCAGAAAAAAGAGAAGCCGAGAGAATAAGGCAGGCCGAATTGAAAAAGCAGGCTGAGATGAAGCCAGTGGGCAAGCCCGAGGCAAAGCCAGCACCATCAGATCCGAAACCCCACAAGCCCGTGGTGAAGCCTAAAAAGACCGAAGAAAAACCATCTGCAAAACCCGAGAAGCCCAGCAACACAGCCGAGAAACCCGAACCCAAGAGCGGTTTCGAGTGGCCCAAAATCTCCGGCTTTGTCCAGGCTTTCTATACGGCCAACATGGACGACCAAGGCAATCTCTTAGACAATGAGTTCAAGATTCGCCGCGCCCGTCTTTCCATCGATGGCAAGTTCGGTGAGAGATTCTCCTACAAACTGCAAGGCGACTTCAGCGGCACCCCTGCCCTCGTCGACGCTTACTTGAAATTCAAGGCTTGCGACGCTTTCTCCATCCAAATTGGTCAGTTCAAGACCCCGTTCTCCCTTGAAAGCCCCCTCAACCCTGTCAACCTCGAAATTTACGACTACGGCGAAGCCATCACCAAACTTGTCGGCTACAAAGACGTCTGCGGTGTTGGCAAGCTCGGCCGCGACCTCGGTGTGATGGCTTCAGGCAGCCTCTTTGCCGTGAAGAAGGAAGGTAAAACCCTCTATCATGTCGTCGACTACAGCATCGGCGTGTTTAATGGCAACGGTGCCAACTTTGCAGACAACAACAACCGCAAGGACATCGTGGGCCGCTTGAACATCCATCCTGGCTTGAAAGACTTGACTTTAAGCGGATCGTACTACAACGGCAAATATTCTACGGACGTCGTTGACAGAGGTACGCGTAACCGTTGGGCTGTAGGTGCACAATACGACAATGGCAGCTTGATTGTCCGCGCCGAATACATAAGTGGCGTCACTGGATACAACACCGTTGCAGACACCAACAACATCATCCTCTCTGAGGACCGTTTCCTTAGCAGTGGTTACTATGCCGTGGCAGGATACAACTTCAAACTCGGCAAGGAAAAGAGCCAGCAACTTATGCCCGTCTTACGTTACGAACACTTCACGAGAGACGTTAGCCTTGCAAAGAGCGGCACCACTTTCTACACCGCAGGCGTCAGCTATTGGCCCATCAAGTATGTGAACATCAAGCTCAACTATCAATTGATTCAGACTCACAATCTTATCGGAGAGGCCACATATAAGAAGGCTTTCGCAAACCGCGTTGTGGCAGCTGTCAACTTCAAGTTCTAATTTGATCACGGGACTACGAGACTACGGGACTTAGCGTCCCAAAGTCTCGAAGTCAAAAAAAGAATACATCATGGCAAATAACAACAACATTTCCAACCTCTGGAAAAAGGAAGACTGGTTAGCCGTTTGGATTGGCTTCATCGTCATCGCGGTGGCTTGCATCGCCGTCCTCACCGGTTCGTTCGACTTCTCCGCCGCCAAGTTCGGCACCTGGCACTGGTGGGAGAACGTGGAAGAAAAGAAATCCTTGGCCGCACAATTCAACGGCGAGTTTTGGGTTAAACTGCTCCGCACCTTCTTGGTGACGGGTATCCTGTTCGGATTAGGCATCGTGCTGCAAGGCGAGAAAATCGGCAAGTTTATCCCTGCTTTCGTCGTGCTGTTCCTCATCTGTATCGTGGTGAGAATGATCAGTGCCGAATACACCCTTAAGATGTACCTTGAATGGGCTTTCTGGGCCTTGCTCATCGGCCTGTTGATTTCCAACACCGTCGGTACGCCCGACTGGCTGAAGCCTGCCATCCGCACGGAGTTCTACATCAAGACGGGTCTGGTCATCATGGGCTTCTCGGTGTTGTTCAGCAACATCGCCAAGTTCGGCCTCTATGGCCTCGGCATCGCATGGATCGTGACACCCATCGTCATCATCTTCATGTGGTGGCTGGGCACCAAGGTGCTGAAAATCGACAACAAGCCTTTGGTCATCACTCTGGCTTCGGCCACCTCGGTGTGCGGTACCAGTGCCGCCATCGCCACAGGCGCTGCCGCCAAGGCTAAGAAAGAAGACCTCTCTTTAGCCATCTCAATCTCCATCATTTTCACCATCCTCATGATGGTGTTCGAACCTATGATTATCCGTGCCTGCGGCATGAACCAGATGATGGGCGGTGCCCTCATTGGCGGCACCGTTGACTCGACAGGTGCCGTGGTGCTGGCGGGTAGCGCCCTCGGCCCCGAAGCCGAGCAGGTGGCTTCCTTGGTCAAGATGATTCAGAACATCCTCATCGGCTTCATCGCCTTCTTCGTGGCCATCTTCTTCGCCACCAAGGTTGACAAAGACCCGAACCACAAAGTCGGTGCTGGCGAGATTTGGACCCGTTTCCCGAAATTCATCATCGGTTTCTTCGTGGCTTCTTTGGTCGCCTCCTTCATCGTCAAGCCTCTCGGCGGTGACGTGAAAGCCATCAACGGCGTCCTCGACCAATATAAGAACTGGGCCTTCGTGCTGGCCTTCACCAGCATTGGCCTCGACACCAACTTCAAGACCCTCTTCAAGCAGATGCAAGGCGGCAAGGTGCTCTGGCTCTACATCATCGGCCAGGTGTTCAACATCCTCCTCACACTGTTTGCAGTATGGTTCCTGCTCTCCGGAGCCATCTTCGAGGTCCCGAATCTGGACATGTTCAAATAATGGACAAAAACCACAAAATATTCAAAGTGATTACCATCGTCGTGGTGGTAATCACTTTGTTTTTAGCCGGCTGGATTATGGCCAACAAGCTCGGCCTCGTCGAAGGCTACGACTTCGGCGCAGGCGCCTATTACTACGCCGACATCCCCACTGAGCAATACACGGAAATCGTCAACGAGGACGCTTACCAGACCTCCGTGCCAAAATGGATATTCTACGTCCTCTTCTTCGCCTGGGGCTGGCTGATGTGGCGACTTTGGGTGTGGATTGAGACGCGGGGAAAGAAATAGGCCATAAATACCTCAATTCCATTTTTTCTTTGTAACTTTGCAACAATAGAAAACAATGGAATTTCATGCAAACCCCTGATATTCAAAACATATTAGCAGAACTGACGCGTTCCATCGG
>CADAPW010000066.1 GCA_902789915.1 uncultured Bacteroidia bacterium
CAAAGAGACCCTTATTCCTTCACTAAAGATGACATCATAAAAGGTCTTCAGCAAGTGAATCAAGTGGAAGAGTCACCTATGGGGATTGTCAGCCTCAAACCTTTGTCCTATTGGGAATTAAAGGTTTTGGACTTGATGGAGGAAGTGAAAAACTTGACAAAAAGTGACAATTTGAACTAAGGGCGCGACACTCATGCCGCGCCCTGAATTAACTAACCGATGTATCCCAAATCCGTTGAATTCAAATAACTTTCTCCACAGCCAGGACAGCCTGATGAATAGCATCGGTCACAGTAAATTCGACCACATTTATTACATCTCCAGACCCTTGCGTAATCAGGTCCACTATTCCCACAAGTTGGACATGCTCTAAAATTACCCATTTCCTTTTCCCTAAATTCGTGTCGGGCGCAACCTTAAACCACCCTTCCAGCACCTCAAAGGGTCAGTTATACAAAAGAAGCGTGGCACTGATATACCACATCTTCTAATGGAGGTTGTGAGATACCCTAAAATGCAGATGCAGCAAACAGTCCACGCTAAAACAGCGCGAACCGTTACACTATTCTTGCATTTTATAGAAGTTTCTCACATTTCCATTAGCAAGACGAGCATAACGCTTCGTGTTTCTATAAGTCGGCGGCATAGTTTCCGCCATAAGAACCGCCACAAAGATACAACTTTTTTGATTGAGCAAACAAATCAAAGCGGTTTTTTGAATTGTTCGCGGGAAAAGTTGTACCTTTGTAGCCTTAAATGAGTTTGTTCCGCTTACGAAGTAACCTAACATTGGCAAATTGGCTAAAATGAGTACCGCATCCAAAAGGAGCATCTCCGACCGACTGTTCGCTTTCTTCACGAATGAGCTAGTGATGGGCGTCGCCATCGCCCTCAGCACGGCATTCGTGTTTTTGAGCGGCTACGATATTGGAAGCAAAATCTTCCTTTATATTGATGCCTTCTTCACCATCTTCTTCCTTATCGAAGCCATTGTAAAAATCACCTGTTCAAAGCCCGGTCCAGGAAAAAGCTCACTGAAAGAAAAGTTCCGCTACTATTGGTACGGGAAATACGACCTGGAAAAACAGAAGAGAAAGCACGACAGAAGGAAAGACATTGATATTGAGGAAGAACGTATCATAGCCTACCGAGACAAGCAACACGAGAAGAAAAAGGAAAAAGAGAAAAATCAGAAGAAGGGACCCATCAGGAAGCATCTCCTATCCTTCTTTTTCAGCGAAGACGGCGAGACCAGCCATTGGAACCAATTCGATTTCTTCGTCACGCTTATCGCCCTTCCCTCTCTTCTCAACTTCTTCGATGAGACCAACGTGCAAACCACCTTGTTCCTCTCATTTAGGGCACTGCGTGTTTTCAGGGCACTGCGTATCGCGAAAGCCGCGAGAATCATGCGTTACATCCCTGACATCGACAAACTCTTCCAAGGCCTTAAAGCTGCCCTCAAGTCATGCTTTGTGGTGGTGGTGGGATTTGTCGTTTTCATGCTCATCACGTCCATCCTCTCCTCCACTTTATTTGGAGAAATCGCACCCGAGTATTTTGGCACCCCGGGGCAGTCGCTCTATTCCACATTCCGCTTGTTCACCATCGAAGGGTGGTTTGAGATTCCCGATGTTATCGCAGAGCGTAGCAGTTCGCTCATGGGAACCTTTGCCAAAATATATTTCTCCATATTCCTCTTTTCTGGCGGCATCATCGGCGTTTCGCTCATCAACTCCTTCTTTGTCGACGCCATGGCTGAAGACAATAACGAAGACGTGCTCATCAAGTTGGAAGAGATGGAGAAGATAATGAAGGAGATGCAGGAACAGATCAACAACCAGAAGAGAAAAGAACCCGAACAATCAGATAACACATCAAATACATGAAAAAAGAAGTAAAATTCAGCCTGGTTTACCGCGACATGTGGCAGTCGTCAGGCAAATACGTGCCACGTAAGGACCAGCTGGAGCAAATCGCTCCTTTGATTATCGACATGGGCTGCTTCGACCGCGTGGAGACCAACGGTGGCGCCGCCGAGCAGGTCAACCTGCTGTATGGCGAGAACCCGAATCCGTCAGTCCGTGCCTTCACTGCAGCACTGCATAAAGGCGGCATCGAGTGTCACATGCTCGACCGCGCCCTCAACGCCTTGAGGATGAACCCCGTCCCCGCCGATGTGCGTCAACTTATGTATAAGGTGAAGAAAGCGCAAGGTGTCGACATCACCCGTATCTTCTGCGGCCTCAACGACGTTCGCAACATCATCCCGTCCATCCAATGGGCCAACGAAGCGGGCATGATTTCGCAAGCCGCCATGAGCATCACCTACTCTCAGGTGCATACCGCCGAGTATTATATGAAGATGGCTGACGAACTCATCGCCGCCGGAGCCAAGGAAATCGCCCTGAAGGACATGGCCGGCGTAGGTCGTCCCGCCTCACTGGGCAAAATCGTGAACCACATCAAGACCAAGCATCCTGAAATCAAAGTGCAATATCACGGTCACACCACCCCGGGCCTCTCGATGGCCTCAGTCCTTGAAGTGTGCAAGGCGGGCTGCGACTACGTCGACGTGGCCATGGAGCCGCTGTCGTGGGGCACCGTCCACCCCGATGTCATCAGTGTGCAAGCCATGCTGAAAGACGCCGGTTTCCTCGTAAAAGACATCGACATGAAGTCATACATGGCTGCCCGCAGTATGACGCAGAGCTTCATCGACGACTTCCTCGGCTACTGGATCGACCCACGCAACCGTTATATCAACTCCTTGATGTTGGGGAGCGGTCTTCCCGGTGGCATGATGGGCTCGCTGATGGCCGACCTGAAGGGTGCCCACTCACTCATCAACATGAACTACAAAGCCCAAGGCAAGGCCGAACTCAGCGAAGACGAGTTGCTCGTCGAACTCTTCGACGAAGTGCAACGCATCTGGCCTATGGTGGGCAACCCGCCTTTGGTGACGCCTTTCAGCCAATACACTAAGAACATCGCCCTGAAGAACCTCATCGGGCGCAGCATGGGCAAGCCCGATTTCAGCGACCTCGACGACGCCATGTGGGGCATGATTCTCGGCAAATCGGGCAAGCTGCCTGGCACTTTGGCTCCCGAAATTGTGGAATTAGCCAAGAAACAAAATCGCGAATTCTTCACTGGCAACCCGCAGGACAACTATCCGAACGAGCTACCTCACTTCATCGAGGAGATGAAGAAAGAAGGCTGGGACCGTGGTCAGGACGACGAAGAGCTGTTTGAGTTCGCCATGCACGAAAAGCAGTACCGCGAGTACAAGTCGGGCGAGGCCAAGCGCCGTTTCAACCAAGAGCTGGAGGCCAAGATGAAGGCCAAGTTCGAAAAGGCTGGCGGCGAGGCCAAGATTCCGGACCTGCGTGCCTTGCGTCACCCCAACGCTGAACCCGTCATCGCCCCCGTGAGCGGCATCGTGATGTGGGAAGTCGACTTCGACGACAAGAGCATCGCTCCCGCCCCTGGCACCGTCTACAAGGAAGGCGACCTGCTCTGCGCCATCAACAGCGAGCACGGCATGGAACCCGTCTATGCGCTTTGGCCTGGCAAGATTGTGGAGGCTACAGCGGATCAAGGCAAGCGCGTCGCCAAGGGCGAGACGATTGCATTTATCGAGAAATAAACACATTACGGTCTGTAGAGACGTGCCATGGCGCGTCTCTACAAGGACCAAATATCATTCTGGCACGGAAATTGTAAATGCCCGTTCGGTTTTAAAACAGAAAACAACCAAAACAATCAATTATTAACCTAAAACATCAAAAAAATGAAAAAATTATTCTTAGTTTTAGCCCTTGCTTTTGCAGGTATTTTCACCGCTAACGCTCAAGTTTGGATTGGCGGATCGACTTCGGTTTTTGCTGGCAAAAACCACGCAAAGTTCACCATTGCTCCAGAGGTAGGATATAGCTTCCCGAACACCAAATGGACCATTGCCATAGGTGCCAACTACGCTATGGATTACACTAAATACACCGACATCTTCAACACCGTCCACAAAGACTACACCCACGCCCTCATTCTCTCTCCTTATGTCCGTTACAGCATCTGCAACATCGAAAAGTTCGCCATGTTCCTCGACCTCACTGGTGATTTCGACGTATTGAGCGATAACTTTGGCTACAGAGTCGCCTTGCAGCCCGGCATCGCATGGATGGCCACCAAGCATTGGACCGCTGCCTTCCGCTTCGGTCTCTTAGGGTACAACCACTGCGACGCTTTCTGTGAAAATCCTCTACTGCCTGAATATGGATTCCACCTCGGCTTTGCCGCCGCTGCACCTTCTTTCGGATTGTATTACAACTTCTAAATCATAAAGAAATCAAAACCAAAAGCCGCTCTTCGGGGCGGCTTTTTTCGTATTCCGACATTCCAATCGCAATAATTCCTATATTTGCAGAATTAAACCGTCACTTGATTTTATGAAAAAAGCACTGCTCATTCTCACTTTCATGGTTGCCGCCATTACCGTCGCGCACGCCCAGGTCTGGATTGGTGGCAGCGTCAATGCGCAACTCAACAAAAACCTCAAGAGCTTCACTATCGCCCCCGACGTGGGCTATTGCTTCGCGAACGTTCCGTTCTCCGTGGCATGTGCCTTGGAATATCAAGGTGCTTTTACGAACGATGAAGGCTATTCCCATAGCCTGACCGTGTCACCCTATTTGCGTTATGACATCTGTGACATCGGAGAACGCTTCAGTATGTTCGTTGACCTCTGCTCCGACATCGAGGTGCTCGATTTCCATTTTTTCGACGTCGGTCTTTCGCCTGGCATCTCATTCAACCTCGCTGAGCATTGGTCAGCCGAATTCAGTTATGGCTTTTTAGGCTACCAAAGGGAAGTAGGTGACGACAACGCCATTGAGCATAAATTCGTGCTGGATTTCAAAACCGCCACAGCCGAGTTTGGAATCTACTACAACTTTTGAATGCTGGATGTTTTGCGCCATCACAAAAAACAAAGCTGCCTTAGGGTAGCTTTTTTTGTTGACTTTAACCTAATCATTTGTAACTTTGCAGCAAAATCATTTCACCATGAAGAAACTCATCACACTTTCACTGCTCATGCTTTTGGCAGTTGGCCTACGCGCCCAAAACAAGAACATCGCCTACCAAGATGAAACCGTGCGCTTCACCGTCATTACTGATGGCGCCTTCCGATTGGAATATGCCCCCAACGGGCATTTCGTCGACAACGCCTCGCAAGTGGCTGTCATCCGCGACTATCCTGCCGTGGACTTCAAGGTCAAAGAAGGCAAAACCATAGAAATCACCACTGCCAAGCTGAAACTGAAATATAAAAAAGGCAGCGGGGCTTTCACTGCCGACAACCTAAGCATCAGCTCGTTGAAAGGCGTTGTACCAAGCTTCACATGGAAGCCTGGCATGGTGCAAGAACACAACCTAAAAGGCACCTATCGCACCTTGGACCGCTACAATGGAGAAATCCGCTGCGGCACGACGGACGAAAAGATGCCCATTGAAGACGGTCTCTTGGCCACCGACGGATGGACGCTCATTGACGACTCGCAGAGCTACCTCTTCGACAACAGCGACTGGCCGTGGGTGATGGAACGCGAAAGTCTCGACAATCAAGACTGGTACTTCATGGGCTACGGCCACGACTACAAGCGGGCCTTGAAAGACTTCACTGTCTTCGCCGGCAAGGTGCCGTTGCCGCCACGCTATGCCTTCGGTTACTGGTGGTCACGCTTCTGGGCCTATAGCGACAAGGAACTCCGCGACTTGGTGAAGAAGTTCGACCAATACGACATCCCCATCGATGTACTTGTCATCGACATGGACTGGCATTACACCGAGGAAGGCAAAGGCAACTGGACCGGTTGGACCTGGAACAAGAAACTCTTCCCCGATTACACCCGTCTCATCGCTGACATGGGCCGCCGCGACATCCGCACCACGCTCAACCTGCATCCCGCCGGTGGCGTGGAGAATTTCGAGGAATGCTATGACGAGTTTGCCGCCTATATACAACTTGACACCACGGGACGGCCATACATTCCATGGCAAGGCTCGGACAAACGCTATATGTCTGCACTATTCGACGTCATCCTGAAACCTATGGAACGCAATGGCATCGACTTCTGGTGGCTCGACTGGCAACATTGGCTCAACGACAAGCAACTCACTAATTTGAGTGTCACCTGGTGGATCAACTACTGCTTCTTCTCCAATTTCGAGCGTACCCGCGACACGCGCCCGATGCTCTATCACCGTTGGGGCGGCTTGGGCAACCACCGTTACCAAATCGGTTTCTCCGGCGATGCCATCATCTCTTGGCAAGGCCTTGACTTCCAACCCTATTTCAACTCAACGGCGAGCAATGTACTGTATGGCTTCTGGAGCCACGACATCGGTGGCCACTGCGGCAACGAGCTAACACCCGAGCTATATGCCCGCTGGATGCAGTTTGGCGCTTTGAGTCCCATCTTGCGCAGCCATTCCACCAAAGACGCCGCCATCAAGAAAGAGCCATGGACCTTCCCCGTAGAATACACCGACATCATCCGCAACACCATCCAGCAACGCCGCCAGATGATTCCTTACATCTACACCATGGCACGCAAAGCCCATGATGAAGGCCTCTCGCTCTGCCGCCCGCTTTACTACGACTGGCCCGACTGCCCCGAAGCCTATAGCTTCCGCAACGAGTATATGTTTGGAGACGATATGCTGGTGGCGCCCATCACCGCCCCGATGGAAGGCAACTTCTCCACCCTCGACATCTGGCTGCCACAAGGCAGTTGGTACGAGGTGTGTACGGGCACGATGCTGCAAGGCGGCCAAGTCGTCACACGTAATTTCATGATCGACGAATACCCGCTCTATGTGAAAGCAGGCGCCATCATCCCGCAATACACCGACTGCCATCAACATGTTGGCGGCACTGATTGGACACAGTTCGACCTGATGATTTATCCCGGTGCCGATGGTGACTTCACCCTGTATTACGATGACGGCGACGACAAGAACTACGACGAAAACAACATGTGGGTCAGATTCCAAACCACGAGGCAAGAGAACACTTGTTTGGTCAGTATCAACCCTGCCGAGGGCAACTACATCCCTGCCTCACGCAACATCACGCTGAAGTTTGTGGCCTCCGATGTGCCTGAGCATGTCTACTGCAACGACAAGGAAGTCGAATGGGAATACGATGGAGAGAACTTTACTCTCGTGGTGGCACTGCCTGAAGGGAACTGGAAAGACAAGACTGACATCCGTGTAGAATACCAGAAAAACAGCACCTTTAACCTGACTGACGGCACACTCGGCAACTATCATCGCGCTGTCAAAGCCATCGCTGAACTGAAAAACCACAAGGCCAACCTCGATCTGAACGACGCCTTGGGCCTCTTCGGTAGTCTCGGCCAACAAGTGACCTATTTCCCGAACACACTACACGAAAGCGTCAACCTCTTCCGCCAATATTTCGACGACATCGACACCTCGTTGGAACAACAAAAAGGCATGGACGAGGATCTCAAAGCATGGTTCAAGGGACAGGTGGGGAAATAATCAAACCCTTTGGTACACCGTCGCCACACGGCTTACATTGTAGACCTTCATGGTGACGGTGTCACCCTGCTTCTCTGAGGGGAACTTTGTGTTCACATCAATATTGCCGAAACCGCCGAAGGCTCTTTCGTCGGTGGTGAGGATGATGCGGTAATCGCCTGTCTGCCTAACGGGAATTTGATAATCAGGGATGGAATGTGGTCCCCAGTTGAAGACAAAAATCAGGTTACCGCGCTCGTAGACTATGGTTTTGTTCAATTCATCGGCCATCAAAAGCCAGGCAGGAAGGGCGTTCATGACAACATGGCTTTTCACAAAGTCGAGCATGGCCTTGTCGAAGGCACCCATGAAGCGGTATTTGAGGTTTTCGTTGTCCACCAGCGACCACTGACGGCGGGCATAATGGTAACTCCAATTATTGCCTTGACGCGGGAAGTCAATCCATTCCGGATGGCCGAATTCGTTGCCCATAAAGTTGAGCCACGCCTCGCCGCCTAAGGTGAGCGTGAAAAGGCGAATCATCTTGTGCAAAGCGATGCCACGGTCCACAGTCATCGAAGGTGTATCTACAGCCATAGCGTTGTACATCTCGCTGCCTATCAGACGGAAAGCCAAGGTTTGATCGCCCACCAGCGCTTGGTCGTGGCTTTCGGCGTATGCCACCGTCTTGGTCTGCGGCAGGTGGTTGGTCATGGTAAAGAAGAAGTCGTTCATGCTCCACTGGTCCTCGGGCTGGTCTTTCAGCACCTTGATCCAGAAGTCAGGCTCGCCCATGCCCAAGCGATAGTCGAAGCCCATGCCGCCGTCGGCAATCGGGTGACAAATGCCCGCCATGCCACTCACATCCTCAGCGATGGTGATGGCATGAGGATTTAGTTCGTGGCAAAGTGTGTTGGCCAATTGCAGATAAGTCACCGCATCGGCATCCACATTGCCGTCGAAATATTTCCATGGGTCGTCGATAACAAGGCCGATGCCATGGTCAAGATAAAGCATCGAGGTCACGCCGTCGAAGCGGAAGCCGTCGAAGCGGAACTCCTCCAGCCAGTAGCGCACATTGGAGAGCAGGAATTGCAGGGTCTCTTCCTTGCCGTAGTTGAAGAGCTTGGAGTCCCAAAGGTTGTGATTGCCGCGCTCGCCAGAATGAAGATATTGTCCATCGGATCCATCAAATAAGTTGATGCCCTCGCGGATGTTTTTCACCGTGTGGGAATGCACGAGATCCATGATGACGAGCATGCCCATGCCGTGTGCCGTATCGATGAGTTCCTTTAGTTCCTCGGGCGTACCGAAACGTGAACTCGGCGCGAAGAAGCTGGAGACATGGTAGCCGAACGAGCCGTAATAGGGATGTTCAGCAATAGCCATAAGTTGAATGGCATTATAACCATCTGCTTTGATGCGCGGCAGTATGTTTTCAGTAAATTCCTTGTATGTCCCTACCCTTTCCTCTTCCTGCGCCATGCCAATATGCGCCTCATAAATAAGCAGCGGATCGTCATTCAACTGCGGCGCAGCGTATTTATATATATAAGGTGTCGGCGGATTCCAGAATTGGCCCGCAAAATCCTTGCTGCCTTCGTCTTGAATCACCCGTTTGATATACACAGGAATACGCTCATGCTCCCCAATTTGTGATTGCACCAGCACCTTCAGCTTGCTACCATGCACAAGACGATGGGCAAACTCGCTGTCGGGCAGAAATATTTCCCACAGACCATTACCAGCCAGCTCCAGAGGATACTCGTAGCGATTCCAGCCGTTAAAGTCGCCCATCAATGAGAGGTAATGGGCGGCGGGAGCCCATTCACGGTACCACCAACCGTGGCGACGTTTGTCGTAGTTGAAACCCAAGAATTGGTGTGCCGTGGCGAAGGTCTTGAGGCTGCCGTAGTTGTTTTTAATGTTTTTCAACCGTTGTTCGTAGCGGTTGTGGCGGTCGTCAACGGCATTGCTGACAGGGTTTAGCCAAGGGTCGTTTTGTACCAGAGGAAGCATAATATCGTTCTTTTTATTACTGCAAAAATAGCATTTATTTACATTATAAGTAAATAAAAGAATGACAAATAAATTAACAATTTCTCACAACTATCTAATTCATAGAGTATTCACTAAAACACCCATGTCTTTTTATTACGAAAATCTCGTAACGAACATTTCGCAATGCAAAAAAGCTAATTCAATTCAATGATTACACTTTTTTATTTCGAAAAACCATCAAGTCCACTCAAGAAAATACAATTCCCCGAATCCAAATCAACCACTTTCGTCTCCGAAGGCTCCAAATGGACGAGCTGTACCTCAGAAGCAAAGTCATTCATGTCAAACTCGTTTGCTTTGCGCTTACCCATCAGTGCCAAGGCATCGTGCGGGATTTTCACTTCCATGTCACGGGACTCGTTGCGATTGAAATTCACGACTATCAACAAGCGCTCCGTTTCGGAATAGCGCAAGAAGGCATATACGAACTGCGGGTCGAAGTTCATGTACCAAGGATTGCACCACATCAGGTCGTAGAACTTGCCTTCTTTTATTGCCGAGTGTTCATTTCTGAAATGCAGTAGTTTACGATAATAGTCAAAGAGTTTCTGTTGCGCTTCATCAAACTGACCACCATCGAACTTTCCACCGTTCATCCACTTTTGGTGCTGCGGCATGTGGCAATAGTCGAAAATGGAGGTGCGTCCGTCGTCACCGCTGTAACCCACTTCACCTACGGCATCCTCCCCACTCTCTTGACCATTGTACACCATAAACGGCCCTGTGTTCATCAAGGCGGAAAGTGCCACAGCGGGCAAGGCGGCAAAGGCATCGCCGACAAACCGAGGCGAAGCTAAACGCTTCTCGTCGTGGTTCTCCATGAAGCGCAACATGTGGGCATCCATCTCGTGCAAGTCCTTCCACACTTGGCTAATTTCTTTCGCCTCGTGGCCTTCGCAAAGTATGCGTTCCAAGGTGTTGTACAAGCCCACTTTGTCGTAGAGGTAATCGAAGCCTGCATCCAAAAAGGGTTTGTAAAGGTCAGGCTGATAGATTTCAGCAATCATCACACCGGCACCATCTCGGCCATGTCCACACGAAAGCCATCGACATCTTTGCCGCTCCAAAAACGAAGAATCTCCAGCACCTTCTCCCAAGTGTCGTGCTCGTCGTAGTTCAGTTTGACCGTGTCGTACCAGTCGTTGAGGCTCGGATTGGGCGCAAACACGTTGTTGCCTGTGGCCTTGGCAGGAAACTCTTCGTATGGTTGCTCACTGATTCTTCTTGGCGATACAAAATGCAGTCCCTCGCAATAATAGAAATTGCACGGGTCGAAGCCCTTGTTCTGACGCGCCAAGTGATTGGGGATAAAGTCGATGATGACTTTCATGCCTTTAGCATGGATGCGGTCGACCAAATGTTCAAAGTCGGCCATCGTGCCCAAATCAGGGTCTACGGCATGGTAGTCGTTGACCGCATAAGGCGAGCCGGCACGGCCTTTGGTGATGTCGGGGTGCGTGCCAATGCTCTCGGAGGCATGCTTTATGATGCCAGTCAGCCAGATATGGGTAAAACCCAAGTCTTTGATGGCGTCAAGGGCGGTTTCGTCGATGTCGTTGAAGGTGCCGCAACCATTCTCTGTCTTGCTGCCATTAATGCGGAAATCGGCCTGCTTGTTGCCGAAGAGTCGAGGAAAGAGTTGGTAGATGTTCATACTGCAAAATTACGAAATTCCAGGCAATTTTCCAAATCAAACAAAAATATGCTACCTTTGCGGATTATGAAAGCAAAGAAAAACCTCCTTTTTATCGCAGTGTTGCTTTTCAGCAACCTCCTTTCCGCACAAGTGCAACCCACATGGGAATCCATCAACGAACGAGGCTATCCGCAGTGGTTCTCCGATGCCAAACTGGGCATCTTCATCCATTGGGGCGTGTATTCCGTGCCCGCTTACGCCAGCCTCGAAGGCTATGCCGAGTGGTACTACCGCGGCCTGATGACCAACGACGACCGCCAAGAGTTCCAAAGCCACATCTATGGCAAAGACTTCAAATATGAGGACTTCGCGCCGATGTGGAAAGCTGAGCTTTGGAATCCCGACGAATGGGCCGACCTGTTCCAAAAGTCAGGAGCGAAATATGTGTTGTTAGTCTCGAAACACCACGACGGCTTCTGCCTCTGGGTCCGCAAAAAAGGCCTCAAAATGGGCTTCTACTACTCCCTGCCCGAATGGACCAGTCCCATCCACCGTTGGTATGAAGACCCCGACGAGAACATTGGCACCTACGTCGACACGCACATGATTCCGCAATTCAAGGAACTCATCACGCGCTACGAGCCTACCGTACTCTTCACCGATGGCGAATGGCGCAACAGTGCCGAGCAGTGGCACGCCACCGAATTGATTTCGTGGTACTACAACACCGTGGGCGACGATGCCATCGTCAACGACCGCTGGGGCAACGGCGGACAGCATGGTTTCCGCACGCCCGAATACAGCGCAGGAATCACCCTCACCGACCGTCCCTGGGCAGAATGTCGTGGCCTAGGCCGTAGCTTCGGCCTCAACCGCAACGAGCCTTTGGACAACTACCTGACCTCCGACGAACTCATCCGCCATTTCTGCGTCCTCGTGGCAGCAGGCGGTGGCATGACGCTCAACGTAGGTCCCGCCGCTGACGGAAAGATACCGCTCTTGCAACAGGAGCGCCTGCTTGACCTCGGCAAGTGGCTCGACATCAACGGAGAAGCCATCTACGGCACACGCCCTTACAAGAAATTCTATGAGATGAAGCCCGTCACTGTATCGCGCACCGACGAGCTAATCGACTTCGACTGGAAGCGCAACTCACCCGACCCCGCCATCAGCTGCGACCATTTCCAGGCGCATTGGCAAGGCGTGTTCTTCTGCCCTGCCGACACCTACACCTTTGAAATCCAAACCGACGACAAGGCCAAGTTGGTCATTGATGGAAAGACCCTCATCGAAGACACGCGAAAGAGCAATTCGGGCAAGACGAAACTCACGCAAGGCCAACACAGCATCGAAGTCTTTTACGAAGAGGACGAACTCGAAGCCACCATTGCGCTATATTGGTCGTCAAAAAAGATGGAAAAACAAGTGATGCACGACTTCCGCATGGGTGCTATGTTGCCAGCACAAGGCTTGAAAGCCACCTACACTTGTGAACAGCCCAGCATTTGCTACACACAAAGTGGGAATGTCCTCTACGCCATCGCCTTGGAATATCCAGAAGACCAATTAGTTTTGAACATCGAAAAGCCCGAAAAAGACATGAAAGCCACACTGTTGGGATGCGAAAAAACCTTGCCTTGGGCATTCAAAGACGGCCAACTCATCATCGACACTAGCGGGCTAAGATACTCCGACTTGAAGAGCACGGCGGCTTGGGTGTTCAAGATGGAATGAAAAAAGCGAAGAGGTTTCTGATCTTGTCAAGGGAGCCGCTTTCCCGTTTTTATTCAGTCACTTCCTTCAGCCCTAAATAGCCAAGGATTCGGCTCGTTCCATTCGGCATCCGCTTGACATAGAAGCGCTCGTCCTGTTCCACGACCTTGAAATGCAACAGGTCGCCTTGGGGGAAGCAATAAATCGCATTAAAACGTACCCATTGTGACTGATAGGAATAGTTGGAGGTCTTGGTGAAGGTCAATCTCTTTCTTCCCTTGAGAATCGAGCTGTTGAAGCCGTCAAAATAGTTGGGGTTGCCCCACTTACCGACAAACTGGGCAGGGCTTTTCAGGTCATGGAAAAAGACACGAAACACCTTGTCGTTTTTGGGTTTCACCTCAAGCACCTTCTGCAAAATGACTTTCTCGCCCAACGACACCTCAAGATACAGCCATTGGTACGGACTACCAACACTTTCCCATATCGGCGTGAAATGTGCTGCGGCAGTAGTGGAGTCGTTCACAATGACCGTGTAGTCACCTTGCAAGCTACGGTAAAAATGCATGGCATCTTCCACCGTGAATTTGGGTTGCTTTTGGGCAAAACCACTAAAACTCAGAAGGACAGCAAAAAATATAAGAGCTAATCTTTTCATATCAAATCAATTTTTCATCAGAACGAGAAGGTAAGGCCTAAGGTCGGTATGATGGGCAGCTGACGCGCCACATCGCTGGTGACCAAGTTGACATAGAACACGTTGTTGCGGTTGTAGACATTGGTCACGCCGAGGGCTGCTTCCAACATGATGTTCTCTGTGAAGTAGAACTTGCGCTTCACGTCGATGTCGAGGCGATGGTAGGTGGGCAGACGGCCTTTGTTGAGTTCGCCGTAAAGGATACCCATCTCACCATTGGTGTTGGTATAGTCGAAGTTGATGCCGTCCTGGAAGGAATAATACTCATAGAAGCCTTGCACCTGCGTGAAGGGGAAGCCACTACCGAAGTTCCAGCGTCCGCTGAATTCCCACTGACGCTTCGCGCCTGCGGTATAGGTCAGGATGATATTGACGTTGTGACGACGATCGAAGTGAGGCGCATATTGCGCGAGCACCACTTCATTGTCGACGGCCTTTTCATATTCTCTCGTCACGAAGCCCAAAGCGTAGACCGCCCAAAGGTACCAATGCTTGTCCTCGTATTTCACAGAAATATCGCAGCCGTATGCGTCGCCCGTCTCCTTGACAAAGTCTTTCTTCAGCAAGTCGGGGACATCGTTCTGCGATTCAGGATAAATCTTGTTCCGGTTGATGTTGGTCAGCTGCACAAAGTCCTTCCAATAACCTTCCACATTCACGGTGACATTATTGCCCAAATCGACTTCGGCACCCAAAATGTAATGATTGGCCTTCTGCAAGTAACTCTTGATTTCCTGGCCATTAAAGGTACTAGGCATATTGTCGACGCCAGAGAGGAAACCGTAGAACAAGTTGACCACGTCGCGGTCGCTGGTGGCGGCCACGAAGTTCTGCGAATACATACCTACCGCAGCTTTCAGACGCAGCCAGTCGGTGGTGTTGTACTTGATGGCAAGACGCGGCTCCGGCGACAGTCCGCCTTTGGTGACCGAAGGATAAAACTGGAGACGGAAGCTAGGCTCAATCAAGAACCTGCCCAAGGAGGCCTTGTATTTCACATAAACACCCAATTCCGTAGAGTTTTCATCGTCTCCACCAATCTTTTGATGGCCATAAACGCTATAGGTGAGGTAGTTGGTCTTATAACCCAGCATCTCGATACCATATTTCAGCGTACTCTTGCCGAAAAACTGCGTAAAGTCAAAGCCTGCATTGAAGCCGCTAATCTTGCTGTAACGGTCGGGGCTGTCCGTCTCTTTCATGCGTGCCGTGTAGCTCGAATAGGCGATGTTACCCTCAATCATCACGGGAGCCTTACCGGGGATGATGAGGAAATTAGTACCGACGCCGTATGAATTCCAACCGAAGTCGGACAACGACATGTAGTTGTTCACTTTGTCGTTGAACGAGAAGCCGAACAGGTTAAACTTACTGCCATTGGGTGCATTCAGTGAAATCTTGCCATAGAAATCTTGGAAGTTGAAAGGCAGGCCGTTTGTCTTGATGACTTCGTTGTACCAGCCGTACAACGGTTTGCTGGTTTGCTCCAGATAGGAGTTCTTTGCCGAAATGATGAACGACATCGAGGTCTCGTCAGGGGTTTTGGCCTTCTTCAAAGGGCCTTCAAGCATGATTTTTGCGCCAAAGGTGTTGCCGCAAACACCGAAAAAAGGCCGATGGAATGGAAGGGGTTGTAGACCACCATACCGTCGAGCAGCACCTTGTTTTGGATGGGCGAGCCACCACGGATATAAAGCTGACCGCCTTGGTCGCCGGTGAAGATGACACCCGGCACCACTTGTAGATATTGTGCGAAGTCGGCCTGACCGCCCACACTCGGAATCTTGGTGATGGTCTTCGGCGTGACAGTAATGACCGATGTCTTGGTCTCGGTGCGGGCCTCAATCTTATCGGCAGTAATCGTCACCGTTTCCAGTTGCTGGCTCGTCTCCTTCAAGAAATACTTGCGGCTGATGATCTGGCCTCTCGACAGGCTAAAGCTCTCGGAGATAGTATCGTAGCCCACACTGGTAATCAGCAGGGTGTAGTGCCCGTCGGGAATGCGGTTGATGTTGAAATAGCCGTTTTCGTTGGTCGTGCTGCCAAAGGTGGTGCCTTTAAGGTAGACGTTGGTGAACATCATCGGCTCTCCTGTGGCTTCTTCATAAACGAAGCCCTTGACACTATTGTCTTGTGCCACAGCCGTTAAGGCAGTGAAAAGCAGAAAAAAAGCCGAAAAAAACAGTCTTGAAATATGACGATTATTCATAGCGCTATTAGATAATTTGTAGTTACACCTTATTTTAAATAATGATGCAAAAATACAAATTATTATAAATGCAAGTCCAAAATAGTAAAAAAATAACTTAAAACGGATAAAAATAATCTTTTAGCGACTTTTTATCCTACTTCAAGACCGTTACGGCACAAGGCTACAGGACCTGGGAGAAAAGGTCTTGGAACCAGCTGCTTTGGGATAGCTCATACCGATACAAGAGTACGCCTACCGCCAGCGAGGCAAGCAGCAGGATAGCCTTCAGCCAATCCTTGACAGGCAGCACCATAACGCCTATGATGATGAGTAACAGAGGCCACAAGTGCCAAACGATGCTCCATCTAAATTCGAAGATATCGAGTGAGGCCAACAGGGCGACCACGCCCACAAAGAGGAGGATGATACCCAATAACAAATTCTTGTTTTTCATGACTTCGTGTCTTTTTTTGGGATGAGTAAAACAAGGCCAAGTGCAATAAGGAGGATAGGCCATACCATCTGCCAGTTAAAGGCGGGAACAAAGCGGTGAAGCAGTCCCAACGCGCCCAACCCAATGAGGATCAAGCCGACAACCAGGCTGCCTTTGTTGGCTGGGGGTGTCCGAGAAGTGTCGGTCACCACGGCATCGAAGGTCTCTGTCGTTTGCGCATCACCAGCGGGCATCACAATCCAAAGGATAAGATAAAGTCCAATGCCTGTGCCTGCGAACAGAATCATAAAGGCAAGGAGCAGGCGGATCAGCGAGGCGTCGGTGCCGAAGTAGTTGGCCAAGCCAGCGCAAACGCCTCCGATGACTTTGTGCTGAGTGTCTCTTTGAAGTTTCTTTTCCATTGTTGTATTGTTTTTATTTGTTGTTAAACCGTAGCAACATTATCAAACATTGTGCAAAACTTGTCGTTTTCGCAGAAATGACAGGTTTTTGGTTGGGTTGTAACCTTGCAACCTTAAATCAGGGCACACAAAAAGCCACCCCGAAGGGCGGCTTAATGACCATGAAAAACAAAACTTTAATTGTTGGATTAGTATTTCTTCACCACAAACTTCTCGGTCTTCACGGCGCGGCCGTCCACCTTGAGGTTGCAGAAGTAGATGCCATCAGTAAGGTCGGCCACCGACAAGACGGCTTGTCCTTGCAGTGCATCCAACTGTTGGCTCAGCACTTCCTGACCCAGCAGGTTGTAGACCGAGACAGACACATTGCCCGTGGCAGGCAGTTGATAGTTGAAGTGCACCAAGGAAGAAGCGGGATTGGGATAGGCATGGCTGAAGCTAATCTTGTTTTCGTCGATACCTGAAGCACCATAGCCAAACCATATCTCAATACAGACTTTATCGTCCGTATTTTCAGCAAGGTAGGCATAGTATTTAATCACCGAAGTACCTACAATATAGCTGCTCTCATCATCCGAATAATTGGGGTCAACCTGATAGTGGAACGACAGGTCACCATCGGCAGAGATCGCGTTGGGTTCCATCACTACGGGACGGGTGCTAAAGCCATCGGGACCGAGGCATGATCCCCAGCAGAACGTGTTGGTGGTGCCGTCAACGATTTTCACGTATTCCTTCTCAACCACCACATTAAGTTGCTTATCCGTCAAATTGCGGAGTTGCATCTTCAATTCGATCTCGCCCCAACTCGTAGGAGTGGCCTCGCAAACATACACTTCATTGTTGGCAAACACTCTGCCATCCATTTCAAACTGCAGCGATTGGGCTGACACCCAACCCATTACAGCCAAAAAAGCGAGAGTAAAGATAGATTTCTTAATCATAGCGTTGTTATTTTATTGTTCTTGTTTTCTTTTCAACCTGCAAAAATGCGAAACTTTTTCCAAACTTGCAACAAAAATATTGCCATTTTTTAGAAAATGCCTACTTTTGTGCAGAAAAATCAAACAAACACCATAAACAAATGAAAAAAACTACCCTTATCCTCGCATCATTGATGATGCTTTTCGCATTGAAAGTCAATGCACAAAACGAACGTGTCCTGTTGCTTGAGAGCTTCACCAACACAGGTTGTGGTCCTTGCGCCCAATACAATCCGGCCATGGACGCCCTCATCGCCAACAACGCTGACAAGATTGCGGCCATCAAGTATCATGTGAACTGGCCCTCCTCCAACGACCCCATGTTTCTTCACAACACTGGAGAAAACAGCGCAAGAACAAGCTATTATGGTGTGAACTCTGTACCTCACGTCGTCATTGACGGCAACCGCTTCTCAGACAACCCCGGCCATCTCAACCAAAGCGTCATCAACCAGCTTTCCGTCCTGGAATCACCTATGGAAATGCGGTTGACTTACGAGGTGGACGAAGTAAAAAACATCATCACTGTGTATGTGATGGGACGTGCCTCTGTCGACCTCACTGGTAGCCTTAAGCTTTATGTTGGCGTCATCGAAAAGGAAATCCACTTCACTTCGGCACCTGGCCCCAACGGTGAGCGTGACTTCTACAGCGTGATGAAGAAGATGCTACCCACCTCCACAGGCACCGTTCTCGGCGAAATGGCGGCAGGCGATTACTTCACTTACACCTTCACGTGGGAATTGGCCAACATTTACAATATCGACCAGTTGGATGCCATCGCTTGGGTGCAGAACTCAAGCACAAAGGAAGTGTATCAGGCCTGCAAGTCAAGCCAGGACTTCGTGCCTTTCTATGCCAACGAAGCCTGCGTCAACGGCCTTAGCAACATCAAGAGCGTCACCTGCAGCGGTGTGGAAGCCCCCAAGGTCGTGCTGAGCAACTACGGTAGCAACACCTTGACTTCCACCGATTTGGAAGTGTTCGTCAACGGCGAGTTGATGAATACCGTTTCGTGGAATGGCAACTTGCCTTGCCTCGCCTCCGAGACCGTCGACTTGGGTGAAATCACCTTCCCCGTCGAAGATCAGAATCTACTTGAAGTAAAACTCACCAATGTCAACGGCGAAGTCGACGAAGCCCCTTCCAACGATGTGACGTCATTCACCATCACAGGCTCTCCCGACATCGTGGGCAAAACGCTGAAACTCACCGTCCGCACCGACGCCAACCCCGAAGAGACCACCTGGAAGGTGACCCATCTTGGAACAGGTGAGGTAGTCCTTGAAGGCGGCCCTTACGACACGCCCAACCACAACTACACCGAGACCCTTGTAATCACGGGCGACGGCTGCTACGACTTCACCATCTACGACGCAGGTGGCAACGGCCTCACGGGCAGCGGCATCTACGGTCTGAAAGCCGGCAGCACCACCGTCTTCTCCGGGAAGTCGTTCAAAGACAGCGAAAGCAACGAGTTCTCGTATGAAGTGACGGCTAATGTTGAAGAAACGCTCAACGCCACGACCGCCATCTACCCCAACCCCACCACGGGCATCGTGAACATCGAGAGCGATGGCGAACAAATGGTTACCATCTATAACATGGCCGGCCAACGCGTCTACGAAGGCATGAGCAACGGCAACCTGCAAATCGACATGGAGGCCTACGGCACAGGCATCTATGCCATTCAAGTCGGCGAAGAGACACAAAGAGTTGTTGTGAAATAATGCTCAAATACGTACATTTAGAGAAAATCGACTCAACCAACGCCTACCTGCAACGCA
>CADAPW010000067.1 GCA_902789915.1 uncultured Bacteroidia bacterium
CATTTTTTCTTTGTAACTTTGCAACAATAGAAAACAATGGAATTTCATGCAAACCCCTGATATTCAAAACATATTAGCAGAACTGACGCGTTCCATCGGGGAAACGCCCAAGGACATTCTGCCCATTGCGGAATCAGGCTCGGCGAGGAAGTATTTCCGCATCATCACCGACAGCAAGAGCCTTATTGGCACCTATAGCAACAACGTCGAAGAAAACGAGGCCTTCCTCGCTTTCAGCAAGCATTTTCATGAATTGGGACTGAATGTGCCAGAGGTCTTTGCCGTAAACGAAGAGAGAACATGCTATTTGCAAAGTGACTTTGGGGATGACAATTTGTTTGCTCATGTGCAGAAGGCTTTGATGGCTAACAATGTGTCGGCCCTTCGACCCTTCGAGAGGCCTCAGGGACCGCAGGCTCAGGGACCTTTAGACAACGGCCCTTCGACAGGCTCAGGGACCCTAGCTTCATACAGCGAAAACGTCATCAACCTATACAAGAAAGCACTGAGTCACTTGGTGAAACTTCAAGTGCTGGGTCATCAAGGATTGGATTACAGCAAGGCCTACCCTACCGAGCGCTTCGACCGACAGGCCATCATTGACGACCTTAACTATTTCAAGTACTATTTCGTCAAACCGCACGAGGAAATCGACTTCAACGAGACGCGCTTGGGCAAGGACTTCGAAGCCTTCGCCGACTTCGTTAGCCAAGCGCCATGCGATTTCTTCATGTACCGCGATTTCCAGTCGCGCAACATCATGGTCAAAGATGGTGAGCTATATTTCATCGACTTCCAAGGCGGAAGAAAAGGCCCGTTAAACTACGATGTGGTTTCGTTGCTTTACCAAGTGAAAGCACAGATTCCACAAGCGACACGTGACGAATTGGTCGAGTATTACAAGGCCGAGCTGTCACAATACATGAGTCCAGAGGCCGTCAAATTCGACACCTACCAACCCTATTTCGTTTACTTGAGGTTGATGCAGGTTTTGGGTGCCTACGGTTTCAGAGGACTCATCCAAAAGAAGTCTCACTTCATTGAAAGCATCCCATACGCCTTGAAAGAGCTGAAAACTTGGAATGAAGCCCACCCGTTAAACAAATACCCCGAACTTCAACACGTCCTCTCCCAACTCTCCACTCTTAACTATCCACTGACTCTCAACTCTCAACTCTCAACTCTCAACTCCAGACTCACCGTCACAATAAACAGCTTCTCCTTCAAAAAAGGCTATCCCAATGACTTCAGCGGCAACGGCGGCGGCTTCGTCTTCGACTGCCGCGCCCTGCCCAATCCTGGTCGTGAGCCTGAGTTCAAGACCAAAACTGGCCGCGACTGGGAAGTCATCGACTACCTCATGGCCAAGCCGCCCGTCCATGTCTTCCTTGACCATGTGAAAGGCATCGTCGGACAAAGCGTCGACAACTACCGCGAGCGCCATTTCAGCAACCTCATGGTCTCGTTTGGCTGCACGGGCGGACAGCACCGCTCCGTTTTCTTCGCCCAAACCATTTACGAATGGCTGAAGACCACCTATCCCGACATCCATCTGAAACTGAACCACATCGAACGCAAAATCACGGAGGAAACTGGCTTATGAGTCCAAGAATCGACACCACCGCCATGATATTGGCTGCCGGCTTGGGCACCCGCCTCAAAGCCTTGACGCAAGACAAGCCCAAGGCATTGGTAGAGCTTAACGGCAAGCCATTGTTACAGCATTGCATCGAGAACTTGATTGCCAATGGCTTCCAACATATCGTCATCAACGTGCATCATTTTGGCGAACAAATCATTGATTTCGTAACGCATAACAAGTTCGATGCTGTCATCCAGATTTCTGATGAACGCAACCAACTGATGGACACGGGCGGCGGCATCATACAAGCCTCTCCGCTCTTCAAGGATTCCAAATCCGTTTTGGTGCATAATGTCGACATTATCAGCGACGTGAACCTTGGCGAGATGAGCCAACAATTCCTTAATTCAGGGGATGATGCTTGGCTGCTGACACAAGAAAGAGAGACCAACCGCAAACTGTTGTTTGATGATGACAATCAGCTTGTTGGGTGGATGAACAAAGCGGAACAAAAGTTCAAATGGGTCCATGATTCTCGGTCGGCCCTTCGACAGGCTCAGGGACCTCAACTCTACTATAAAGAAATGGCCTTCAGCGGACTGCATTTGTTTCACAGCGATATGTTTACAAATTATGAATGTAAACCTCAGAGCGTCATTGATTTGTACCTTGGCTTAGCCAAAACCAACCGCATCATTTCCAAGCCTATACAACCTGATTACTGGTTCGATTTAGGCAAACCCGAACAATTACAAGCCGCCGAAAACTACCTTATAACCAACCCATGTCATTTCGAGGATTTTGAAGGCACAGATACACTCGCCTTCAAGGCTCGGTATGACATGCCTTCAAAATCCGAGTAAATCTATGGGCGAAAGCAAGACATTTATTCATAAGCTGGCACAGCACATCCAAAGCCATTACGACCTTTCCAAGCAAGAGCTGACCGTGGTCTTCCCAAACAAGCGCGCCGCTTTTTACTTGCGCAACGCCCTCAAGGGGAACTGCAAACAAACCATCTGGTTACCTCAAATCATCTCCATCCAAGAGGCTGTCACCCAGTGGAGCGGCATCGCCCTTGCCGACAACATCGACTTGCTGTTTGAACTCATCGACATTGACGCGGAATTGCACATAGAACAAGATAGTGACCTCAACGTCTTCGGCAGCAAAGCCGCACAAATGGCCAAGGACTTTGACGAAATCGACCAGTACGGCATCAATGCGAAAAGCCTGTTCAACTATGTTTTGGAGCACAAAAAACTCGGCCTATGGGACTTCGACACCCTGAAAAGCAAAGAGAAAGAGCAGAAATACCTCAAGTTTTTTCACTCGCTCCATGAATATTATCTTAGGCTTCGCGACAGACTGTCAGAGCAAGACAAAGGCTATTACGGCATGATTACCAGACATTTGTCGGAGCTGCCCGAGACCAATCTGATGGCGAAAATCGGCGACAAAAGTATCCTTTTTGCAGGCTTCAACGCCTTGACGACCACGGAAGAACGCATCATCGACACCTTGATTAAAAACGGCAAAGCCGAAGTCATTTTCGACTATGACGCCTACTATGTCGACGACGAGAACAATGAAGCAGGCCTTTTCGCCCGCAAATATAAGCTACGCCACCCGAAATGGCTGGAAAACGGTATCTCCGATGCCCTCTCCTCCGAGCCTAAGACCATCCACATCATCAGCGCCAACGGCAACACCGTGCAAGCCAAAGCCTTGCAAGCCAAGCTACAAGAAAGCGACGACAGCAACCAAGCCGTTATCCTCGCCGACGAGCACCTGCTGATTCCCGTACTTAACGCCATCCCTGACAACGACACCTACGACAGCTTCAAGGTTTCAATGGGCTATCCCATTGCAAAAACACCTGTCAACCAGCTTATTAAAGAAGTTTTCTCGCTGTGCAGGCTCAAGACCATCACACGAACCATCAACGACAACAACGGCTTGGAGCGCAAGGCCGAAGGCTTGTACCTTTGGCCCATCCTCCATCTCATGGACCTCGAAATCGTGAAGATTGTCTTCCCAAAAGCCGAGAATACCGCCTTCAACCGTTGGAAGACCAAGGTCGTGCAATCCGGCAAGTTTATCTTTGAAGAGAAAGACATCGAAGACTTGGCACAATGCCATGGTATACAATCGTTTTTGCGCATCATATTGGCTGAGGCATGGAAGAAAACTCACGAATCCATCCTTGAAACCATTGGAGCGTTGTTGGCCTTCCTCTCGCAGACCTTGTTGGCCCGCGACGACAAGGAAAGCATGAATTTCCTCCTGAACCAACTCAGCGAGACAGGAAAACACATCAGCCGCCTGACCAACATTGTTGAGCTCAACGCAAAGTATATCAAAGACATACAAAGCATTGAAGTCCTGTATCGGCTCTTGGCCTCAAACGCAACAGTAAAACTGAACAGCAGCGACACCGAAGGTCTGCAAATCATGGGATTGCTTGAAACCCGCAACCTCGACTTCAAACGGCTGCATGTGCTTAGCGTCAACGAGGGCATGCTGCCGCCCGACAAGCCCCAAGGCAGCTTCATTCCCCAGTTCATCCGCTATGCCTGCGGTCTGCCCGGATATGCCGAAAGCCAAGCCGTGGTGGCCTACCATTTCTATCGCCTGCTGCAAAACGGTGAAAACATCTATTTGTATTACAATAGCCTAGACGAAACCTTTGGAGGTGAAGCCAGCCGTTTTATCCTACAAATCAAAAATGAGTTGGCCAGAAACGCCAACATCACGATTGAAGAAGAGTCCTTCAACAGCGTTGCCACCCCATCGCTTGAAACAAGGCCACTTTCCGCCAAGAAAACCGAGAAGACCATAGAGCGTCTCCACTATCTGATTGGCGACGAAGAGGAAGGTCTTTCCCCTTCGTCCTTGTCGATTTATCTCGCTTGTCCCTTGAAGTATTATTTCAAATACATCGCTGCCATCCAGGATAATAGCATTGACGAAGAGACTGGAAAAGATGTCATTGGAAAAATCATCCATGGCACGTTGGAGTTTCTGTTTCAAGAGTATCTCCCCAAAGACGGGAAGTTACAGATGATCGACAAAAAGCTCTTTGACGATTTCATCAAACCGCAATGGGAGCAGAAACTGGCACAATCCACCGCCGAAAACACGCCTAATGGCTTCCCCGACGTGGGATACAACTATTTGAACCATGCCATCATCGAACAGCAGATCAAGAACTACTTGAACTACATATCCAAAGTCTTGGAGACCAACACATTGGCAGTGCTAAAAACGGAGGGCAAACTGAAAACACACCTTCAAACCACGAAAGGCGATTTCATCGTCAGAGGTTTTGCCGACCGCATCGACCAATTCGACGGTCATATCCGCGTCATCGACTACAAGACCGGCCATGTCGACAGCAGTAACCTCAAGGTGCCTGTACGCCACCAAAGCGAGACCGTCCTAGACTATCTGAAGCAAATCCCCGAGAAAGCCTTACAGTTGCTGCTTTACAAATACATGTATCTCAAGGAAAATCCGAACATCGCACCCGATCAAGTCACTGCCGCAATCCATGGGCTGAAATACGCCAACAACATCGAGTTCAACTTGGTGAAAGCTAACCCAACGAAAAACGACACCGATGCCGACACCGCTTTCCTTGACGACAGCACCTTCATCCACGACATGGAGGCGATGCTAAAGGCAGTTATAGACGAGATGCTCGACACAGAAATCCCCTTCGTTCAGGCCGAGGACGACAAGAAATGCGGGTATTGCGATTTTAAGTTGATTTGCAAGAGAGAATAGGTCAGCTCAAAACAATTTCAGCAACCACTTCCTTCCCAACCCGTTCGTTCAAATTCTTCATTAACAAGGTTTTGGAATAGGAAAGCTCGCTGCGCAAGGCATCGGAATCGACACGAACATAGAGCACGCCGTTTTTGATGGAAAGGTCAATGGTATGCGAGGCGATGAACGGCCCGACCACATTAGGCCAACACTGAATGGCTTTCTGCTCATCCAGATAGTCCGACCCTTTGTGAAGCTCGTAAAACTCCTTGATGAGGTCGCTCAATGGTTTGACATCATAATATATCATCGCCGCCTCCTATCTCCCTGACTTGGCCTTTGACCACCTCGAAAATCTTGTGGTCGATGTTGGTGTTTTCAAACAGCTTCTCCACCCTACCCTGCTGCGTGTCAGTGATAAACACCTGACCGAAATGCTCGTCACCAACCAAGCGGACAAGTTTCATCACGCGCTGGTCATCCAACTTGTCAAAGATATCGTCCAACAGCAGAATGGGCTTGTAGCCAATCTTCTGGTAGTTGAATTCAAACTGTGCCAAGCGAATCGAGACCACGAAGGATTTCTGCTGACCCTGTGAGCCGAAGCGTTTCAGCGGATGGCCGTCCAAGGCAAACTCCAAGTCGTCCTTGTGGATGCCTACGTTGGTATAGCCTAAGTAGCGGTCCTGCATCATGCTTTCCTCAAACAACTCGTTGAGTGGTTTTTCGTCCAAACGCGACTGATACACGACATCGACCTTTTCCGTACCGCCCGAGACGATTTCATAGTAATGCTGGAATATCGGCAGAAAGTCCTCCAAAAACTGCTTGCGCTTGCCGTGGATGTCGGCGGCATGCTGCGCCAGCTGGTCTTCCCAAAGACGGAGCAACTCACGGTCGAAGGTGCGGCTTTCGGCAAACCGTTTCAGCTGCATGTTACGTTGCAGCAAGGCGCGGTTGTATTTCAGCAACGCGTTGAGATACAAAGGGTCGAACTGCGAAATCACGCCGTCGATGAACTTGCGGCGCAGGTCGCTGCCTTCGTTGATGAGATCGCGGTCGTAGGGCGAAATCATCACCAAAGGGAACTTGCCGATGTGGTCGCTGAGACGGTCGTATTCTTTCTTGTTAAAGCGGAACGACTTCTTGGCATCGCTTTTCTGCACACACGAAACCATCTCATCATCCTTTCCGTCGTGCGAATACACGCCGTGTATGGCAAAGAAATCCTGCCCATGACGGATATTCTGCTTATCCGTGGCGCTGAAAAAACTCTTGCAAAATGAGAGGTAATAAATGGAATCCAGGATGTTGGTCTTTCCTGCTCCGTTGAGGCCCACGAAACAGTTGACGTTCTCCGAAAGCAGCAGGTCGGCTGCTTCGCAGTTCTTGAAATTCGCCAGTTTCAGTTCGTGGAGATACATGGTCAGAACTTGCTCAAATCCAGGCGGAGCGACAGGAAATGCGGCGAGCCGACGATATTGCTGCGCGAATAGGCATAATCGATTTGGAACGCCTTGATTCTCACGCCAAAGCCAGCCGACAAGCCCACCAAAGTACGTTTCTGTGGCACGTCCATGTTATGATGGTCGGCATAGTTGTAGGAAACGCGAAGCAACAGGTTCTTGCCAATCTCAAGTTCACCACCGATGACAAAGTGGCATCCCAGATTAGTGAAGAATTGCGACGTCTTCGAAGGAGTCGTGTAATCACCCGTAATGGGATCGTAAGTATCATACAGGTGCAACGGGTCATCGTAAATCTTGTTCCAATGCGTTATATCCCTGTAACCCAATATGATAGTCAGTGGCAGGTGATTTAACTTCTTGGAAGCTGTGAAATCAAGGGTAAACGGAAGCCATTTCTTGTCATTCTGCATGTTGACGATGAAAAGCTGACGGCCAATGTTACGACCCGCAAGGGTGAAAGCCCAGTTGGAATAGGACCAATACGTGGCGGCCACATCAACGCCCAAGGCACCCGCACGACCGGATTCATATTGCACACCCACATATTTCAGATTGGCGCCGATGCTCCATTTGTCAGTAAGCTCGCGGCCCCAACCGAGGACGACGACATAGTCAGACGCATTGAAAGTGCTACCGTCAGTGGTGCCGCTTTCAGAGGCGTATTGCATCGTGCCGTAATTGTTGTATTGCACCGTGGCCGCAAAACTGCCAATCTTGTCGAAAGTGTGGCTGTATTGCGCGATGCCGTAATGCGTGCCCAACTTGAAATCACCGACGTACGACAGCGAAATCTGGTTGTTCATGCTCGGACAAATGCTTGACGGATTGAAGAGTACGGTTTGCAAGTCGCCATCGTGCATGGGCAGCACCATGTCGCCCAAGGCTGCCACTCGTGCCGATTGGGCATTGGTCAAGGCGCGGTAGAGGCCATTGCTCACTTGCGCATTGGCTTGCAAAGCAATGATTGACAGCACTAAAGCCAATATCATGTATTTTGTTCGCTTCATAGTTCCGTATTTTCAAGATAACGAAATCTGTTGCTTTATATTGTGGCAGCGCCACCTTATTTGTCCACCAGCCCCAAGCCCGTCTTCACCAGCTTCCCTTCTTCCTTCAACATGGTGGAAAGGCGGTCCAACATGCCGTTGACAAAGCGGCGACTCTCAGGCGTGCTATAGAACTTCGAAATCTCGATGTACTCGTTGATGGTGACCTTCACGGGGATGGAATGGAACTCACAAAACTCCGTCATCGCCATGAAAATCAAAATCTTGTCCATCAAGGCCAAACGCTCATAATCCCAATTGGAAATGTTGTCTTTCACCATTTCCATGTATTCGTCGGCATGAAGGATGGTCTTCTCAAACAACTTGGTGACGAACTCCCTATCCTCTTCCTCCGACTTATAGACGGGCGGAAGCATGCTGGACGCGTCAAAGTTGGCAGGCAGCTCGCTGATGAATTTCCACAGCAGGTAAATGGCCAACTGGTAGTCGCTGGTGAACGACAAATCACGGTCAGAATAATAGTCGTAAAGCAACCCGTTCTCCGGCATGTAGGTCTCAATCACCGTGACCAAGAAACGCTTGTCGTCGGAGAAAGAATCCTTCCCATTGGACATATACTCTTGATATTCTGGCGTTTCCGTCAGCTTCACAAACATTTTGCGAATGAAGTCCTCACGAGAGTCGGTCCAGTCGATTTTGTATTGTTCCTCCAACTTCATCAGGTGCTTGTTGTCGTCCAAAGCCACGAGAATCCTGTTGTTGACGAACTTCATGTTAGGGTTCAGGTCTTCCTCGGTCGGGAAATGCTTCTGCTTGTTCTCCTCGATGCGGCGTTCGGCAAAACGCTTGATTTCCACCCAGAAAGACAGCTGGTACACGAAAAGCTTATAAAGGTCGTCGACCCTGTCAAGCAACTGACGCTCAGCTTGGGGCAGATTGGAACTCTCCGACTGATGATAGGCATAGATGGCTTGCAACGCCTTGACTCTCAAAAATCTTCTATTCAACATAAGGTTGGTCGTTTAGCATGAAAATAAAATGCAAAAATACTAAAAAAACTCTATCATTTTCTTTGAAATAATATTTTTCCTCCGCAATATTGATTTGAAAGAAAATGTATATCTTTGCATTTGCATTTTTTCGAAAACTAACTCATTAAATAAGAACATCTATGAAGAAAAAATTCATCTGCCCCATCTGCGGGTATGTACACGAAGGAGAGGAAGCCCCCGAGCGCTGCCCCCAATGCAAGCAAATCGTTGAATGGAAAGTCGTTGACGAAAGTGCAGCCTTGAACTTTGTCACCGAGCACGTCGTCGGCATCGCCAAAGGCACCGGCGAGGATATGATCAAGGACCTCAACGCACACTTCATGGGCGAAGCCACCGAGGTAGGCATGTATCTGGCCATGAGCCGCCAAGCCGACCGCGAAGGCTATCCCGAGATTGCAGAGGCCTTCAAGCGCTACGCCTTTGAAGAGGCCGAGCACTGCGCCAAATTCGCCGAACTGCTGGGCGACGTGGTGTGGGACACCAAGACCAACCTCTACAAGCGCATGATCGCCGAATGTGGCGCCTGCGAAGACAAGATGCGCATCGCCCGCGTGGCCAAGGAACGCAACCTCGACGCCATCCACGACACCGTCCACGAGATGGCCAAAGACGAAGCCCGCGCGAATAAACACAGGATTGTAGGGCTGTCGTATTACGGCAGCCGCAATGCAACAAATGCGGCTGCCGCGGTGTGACAGCCCTACATCCAACAATTAAACAATTAAACATTCAACAATTAAACAATAAAAAAATGATTAGCAAGAAATTAGCCAAGGCCATCAACGACCAAATCAACGCTGAGATGTGGTCGGCCTATCTCTATCTGAGCATGTCGCAAGACATCTACGCCAAGGGCTTCCATGGCATCGCCCATTGGTACAAGGTGCAGTTCCTTGAGGAACAAGCCCACGCCGCCATCATGATCAACTACCTGCACGCACAAGACGAGAAGGTCGTCTTGGCCCCTATCGCCAAGGTGCAGACCAGCTGGAAGAGCGTCCTGGCTACCTTTGAGGACACCCTCGCCCACGAGAAGAAGGTGACCGCCATGATCAACAACCTCTGCGACATCGCTGACGAAGACAAAGACCGCGCCGCCGCCAACTTCCTCGCCTGGTTCATCGACGAACAAGTGGAAGAAGAAGAGAATGCCCACGACCTCGTGCGTCAAGCCACAATGATCGGCGACCATATCGGTGGCATGATTATGCTCGACAAGGAACTCGGCGCCCGTGAATACCACACGCCTAGCCCGCTGAAATGATTTATGCACTGTAGAGACGTAGCACGCTACGTCTCTACCAACCTAAATGAAAAACTCCGCTGCTCGATGAGCAGCGGAGTTTTTCATTTCTGCGTATTCTGCGCATTCTGCGTGAGAAAGATCACAATTCCCCAGCCTGTTTCTTAGCCCAATACTCCTTGAAGACCTCGTAATTCTTCTCAAGCAGCGTCGGGGTATCGAGACCATAAGGGCACTTGCTGCTGCACTGTTTGCAGTGCTTACACTTCTCGATGAGTTTCATCTTCTCGGCCCATTCCTCGGTGAGATAGACACTATACGGCGCACGCTTCAGGAAGAGACTCATGCGTGCGCAGTCGTTGATTTGGATGCCCGCGGGACAGGGCATGCAATAGCCACAACCACGGCAGAACTCGCCCGACAGTTCCGTGCGTTCCTTCTCGATTTTGCGCCACGAAGCGGAAGAAAGCTCCGGTTCATGCTCCTGATAGGACAGGAACTCGTCCAACTCGCTCTCACGCTGGATGCCCCAAATGGGCAGGGCATGGTCGAACTGGTTGAGGAAAGCGTATGCCAAGGCCGAGTCGTTGATGAGGCCGCCCGCCATGGCTTTCATGCAGATGAAGCCCATGTTGTGCTTGAAGCAGGCCTCCACAATCTTCTGGTCCTCCTGTGAAGACAGATAGGAGAACGGATACTGCAACGTGTCGTAGCAGTCGCGCTCGATGGCTTCCATGGCCACATTCTGTCGGTGGTTGCTGATGCCGATGAAGCGCACCTTGCCTTGCCGCTTGGCCACCTTCATGGCGTCGTACAAGCCTTCCTTGTCGCCGGGACGCGGGCAATAGGCAGGATTATGGAACTGATACAAGTCCAGGTAATCGGTTTTGAGGTTTTTCAGGGTGGTATGAAGGTCTTTCCAGAAGTCCTCGATGGTGGTGGCTGCCGTCTTGGAGGCGATGATCACCTTTTTGCGCCTGTCGGCAAACGCCGCACCGATCTTTTCCTCGCTGTCGGTGTAGAAACGCGCCGTGTCGTAAAAGTTGATGCCGTTGTCGTAGGCTTTATGCAGCAGATACACAGCTTCCTTCTCGCTAATCCTTTGGATGGGCAAGGCGCCGAAGCCGTTCTTGTTGACCTTCAGGTTGGTCTTCCCTAGTGTAATGATCTTCATAACTACCTGATTTTCGCACAAAATTAGAAAAAGAATTGATACACACCAACTTTTCGGTCCAAAAAAAGTGGGCAAGACCCCGAAAAAACGTATTTTTGCAAAAAAAATACCACGATGAAAATCCTCATCCTCAACGGCCCGAACCTCAACCTATTGGGCAAACGTGAGCCTGAAATCTACGGTCACCTCTCCTTTGAAGAATACCTGGTGCAACTTCGCGAGTGTTTTCCACAACATGAGATCGCCTATTTCCAAACCAATCACGAAGGCATAATGATAGACAAACTGCAAGAAGCTGACGGCCAATACGATGCTGTGGTAATGAACCCAGGAGGCTATGCCCACACCTCTATCGCCTTGGCCGACTGTGTCCGCTCCATCGGCATTCCCGTCATCGAGGTGCATATCTCCGACATCTCGAAGCGCGAGCCTTACCGCCGACATTCCTATACGGCCGAGGCATGCGTGAAATGGATATATGGTTTAGGCATGGAAGGCTATGCCAAGGCGATTGAAGCGATTTCACAAGATTGAATTGCAAATTCGGAAGAGCTGGTGAAAGTACTCATAGCAACTTGGTTGACAAAAACTGGCGCAAATGGATATGCCTTATGCCTTGAAAGTCCTTGTTTTCGTATAGTTCGTCCATTGAAACCACATATTTCGGATAGTTGTCCTTAATCAACATCAGGTTGCCAAACTCACGCAAAACGGTTTCCTCCGTAGGCAACAAATATGCTGCCTGAACATAAACTACACTTTCATTTCTTTTGGCCACAAAATCAATCTCGGCTTTTTGAAGATAGCCTACCGTCACTTCGTAGCCAAGACGTACAAGATGCAGATAAACGGCGTTTTCTATGATTTTCTCTATGCTTTGCGCCAATCCGCCTTGCACCAATGAGTTACGGATTCCAATATCCTCAAAATAGTACTTGTCGTTAATCTCAAACAATCGTTTCCCATGTATGTCATACCGATTGACGCGATGGATGACAAAAGCATTACACAAATAGTCCAGATAACTGAGAATGACCTTGGTAGACGAATCCACTTGTTGACTCTTCAGATACTTCACAATACTGGTAGCAGAAAACGGTTTACCTATATTGTCGCTGACAAACCGCACCAGATTCTTCAGTAGAGAAATGTTGCGAATATCCTCACGCTCAACCACATCCTTCAAGACAATAGTATTGTATACGTTTTGCAGATAATCTTTTACTAGGTCTTTTTCGTCAAGACCTATTCGGCTCAACTGGGGCATCCCGCCGTTGTTTAAATAACTAATCAAAGATTGGTTGTTGTCAGGCAACTGGTGGAAGACAAGAAACTCCGAATAATCAAGGCTTTGGACGTGATATTCGATACAACGACCTGAAAGATAAGTGCTCAATTCGGAAGAAAGCATTTTAGCATTGCTTCCCGTGATGACTATCTCACAGGCTTCACGGGTGTGAAGGCTTCGCAAGGTCAGTTCAAACTCGCTGATGTTTTGGACTTCGTCCACAAAGAGGTAGTTGTTTTCACCCGAAATGAGTTTCCCTTCAATGTATTCCGTCAACTCGACATGGGATCGAATAAAGTTGAACCTTTCGTCGTCCTTGTCTACATAAATGATGTTGTTTGACTTCTCCGTCTCCAACAGGTTGATAATCTGTTTCATAATAAAACTTTTCCCAACCCTGCGTTGACCAGTAAGCGCAATTATCAGTCCCTTGCCGAAAAGGCGCATCACTTTTTCTGTATAGTCAGGCCTATTGATGATTTCCATATTTTCAAGTGGTTTAACGGCGCAAAATTAGAAAAATTTGTGGAGTACAAGAAACAAATCTGCAAAAATTTAATTTTTGTTTCTTATAGATCACAAGCAATCGTCATTTTATGGCTGACACAATGCTTCGAAAAGCTCAGCAACCTTGCGGCAGCCGCATCATTCATTCGCGCATTGCAAATGCTATTTTTCAGATGATTTCCGCAAAAAACAGCCAGGCCAAGCCGCAAGCGGCCTGGCCTTTATATCATCCGCGCATTACAAATGCTCATATTCACGCCTTCCGAATTGCAAATCCGGAAGAACGGAAAAAAAAGACGGCCCAGCCGCCACGGCCGGGCCATCCTTCAAGAATCAGATGTATTTTTATGGTTTTTGGGTCTTAGTTGACGTCCTTCACGAGACGGACGGAGGCACGTTCCATGCGATATCCATAAGGATTCACTCTTAAAGATGCAGCATGGAAACTAAGAGCATACGCATATCTTTCACTATAATAGTTCGGATTGACCGTTGTCGTCCAATACACTCCAAGTACATCGGGTTGTTCGATTTCCCAATCATCTTTGGCTTGAAGGCCTCCGCAGGGAAGGAAGACACAGCCAGCTCTCTCCAAAAGCTTCCAATCGGCTAGAGACACATCGTTAGAAGAATAGGAGGAGGTTGGGGTGTTGGGATTGTTAAAAGTGTATATGCTGGCATCCCAGTCGTCGGGGACAATAATCACACCGTTTTTACCAGGCCACGTCTGAGCAACTCTTGCTTTGGCATAACGCACACCTGAGCTAGTGGTTCTTGTGTTTATAATATAATCCATTTCTTCAGCGGTGAGTGTACGCCATGTGCCAGCGGGATCGATGGTGTTGGTCCTAGGATTGTATATGGCGTTGTATACGCCCCAGTCGTAGTTGGCACTTGTACCAACAAGACTTGGTTCGATGCCGGGCATATTGTAGGAAGGACCACAGCCCCAATAGTTATGTTCTTCATTAATAATACCAGCCGAGTGCTCATTGTTCTGAGGAACGCGTGACGCTGGACTAAAACGTACGGCATAAGGATCGTTTGCAGTGTTGTCGTAACCGCTCGTGCCCCAGCAGAAAACATCCATCCATTGATCACCAATATTTGTAATACTCCAGGAATTGCCCCCACCATGGCCAATAGTCTCTGCCTGGATCGAAGCGAAACGGAATGTTCCTGTGGAGTGCTGGTACTGCAGGTTGCCCGGGGCAAAAGAGATTGTGCCGCCATCCTCGTCCACGGTAAACTTTCCTTCCTTAGGCGTAAGATCAAGATCGCTGTTCAACTTGCGGATGACGCCACGCTGAATGAAGCCCACCCTGGGGTCGGCCGACCAGTCGGCGGTCTTCTCGTAAACCACAGCGCTGCCATCATAAGCCTTCACTGTAAAGCCTCTCTCCAGGCTGCCCGGGGCCACCATAATGGTGAAATAGGTGGGATTGGCATCGAGGGTCACACCTTCAGAACAATTAAGTGTAACATTCTTATTCGTCATAGAATAACTACCATAACTAAAGGGAGTCAGCGAATGTGATGCGTCGGCACAGTCAACGTTAAAGTATCCAGAAACCGCATCATTTGTAGAAAGCGACGTCACTTCAACCTTCGTTATGGTCACACCTGCACCCAAGATGGGGAAGCACAAGCCGCCGGCAAGGTTCTTGAATTCCAACGTCTGTCCGTCGCTGTAGGCCGACATAGGCATGCCACCCTCGGCAAAAGAGTTGGCCTTATAGGTCTGGTTCTGGGGCACATCAACCACAGCTGTGGTGCCAGAAAAATACATTTCGATTATTTCTGGTGTCGTCAAATATGGGACAATCTCAACTATCGTTGGGCAATAAAACGCACTGAATGGGCCGGAGGTATAGTCATAGTCTTGTCCGTCGGTGGGTTCGAAAATGCCGTTGTTGCTGTTCTCGCCCGACTGCAATTGGAAAGCGCGGACTTCCGAGCCGTTATAAACTACGATCTGGTCGCCCTCGGTCCACAGCACCGGCCAGGTGGTGCCGTCGTTCCAGTTTTCGGGGTTGATGTGGGTGCGGCTGCCGTTGTTGCCGTTGTCGCCAATCTGCTCAACGGTGGCGCGGAAGCCCTTCTCAGGCACGTTGCCGTCGTTTCCGTTGTCTTTCTTGCACGAGGCCAAAGCCAAGACGGCCACGGTGCAGAGGGTCATGAGTCTGAAGATGTTTCTTTTCATTGTTGTTGTTGAGTGTTTTTTTGTTCTGTTTTACCTTTTATAATTTCATTCCACTTTGCGCAGCTCGAGGAACTGGTACATGCGCTGGTCGAGTTGGCGGTTCTGCTTCACCTTGGAGGGAGGCATCTGCTGCCCGATGTTGTTTTCAGGGCCGTTTGTCGAGCCACTCGCCGCGTAGTGCATGTTGAGGTCCATTTCGGAGCTGTCACAGTTGCCGCCCCCGAAGATGAGGAATAGCAAGGGCAGCAACAGGGCGAGCAACAGGCCTAATATCACCTGCTCCCTCTGGATTTGGTTTCCTTGTGCACGCATCTTTAGTGAGGATTAGGCCCAGTCGAAACCTGAGATGCCGACACCTTCAGTGTTGTTGCCGTGCAAGTTGTTTAAGGTCGAGGCGCAGAGCACCGTTGAGGTTTCCAAATGGATGCATTCCGCCCGGGGCGGCAGGTAGGTTTGCCTTTTCAGGCCGCTTTCGTTTTGTTTCATCTTTTGTTTGTGTTTGTTTTAATTGTTATAAAATCAGTAAACTGCGGTTTCGCGCCAAACAAAAGAAGCGTGCGCTGTGTTATATCACATCGTACTTGAAGGTCCTGCGAAAAACCTGTAATAAAGAATGTAATAACAGCCACACGCTATACAGCGTGAAGCCGTTATACAACCTCCTTTATTACATAACTTGAAAATTTCGCAGGTTCTCAAGTACAAAGGAAGCATAACGCTTCTAATGTTATTTATGTCTGTCGACAGCCATTTGTCCAAACGGACTTTTGACTTTTGACGCGGCAAAAATAGGAAAAAAATAACTACACGCCTCATTTTTTATAAAAAAATTGGGGCGTTAATCATTAAGTAAGTGTTCAAAACTAAAGTGCATAATCAATTGACACGAGACACGAGACTATAAGACACGAGAGGGGGACATTGACTCGTGTCCCGCGTCTCGAAGTCTCGCGTCTTAATAGTAAACTAATTTTGAACAGTAATAAGGTGAAGGAACAAAGAATGGAAATGGCCATTTAGCTGAAATCCTCAGGCCGCAATTCGCTGTATTTCTTTTTTCCGCGAACGATGCTATCGAAAACGATGTTGCGCTTATAGATACAACTAACCATCTTGTGTTCGTTACCTTTGCGGTATTCGCGCAAGGATTTCAGGCGCTTGTAGAAGTCCCAATGCGCTTTGAAGACCATCTGGAAGTCCTTGGGACAACCCTCGAAGAGGAACTTGAACGCCGCCACCCAGTCCAAGAGGATGCGATAGAGGATGGTGCGATGCACGCGTTGCTTGGGCAGGTTCTTCACCAGCAACGACAGGTTGTTGCGGAAGTTCAAATAGGTCTTGCGCGGCGAGTTCTTGGGCAAGGTGCCGCCACCGATGTGATACACCCTCGACTGCGGACAGCAACACACCTTGTAGCCTGCATTTTTCAGCCGCCAACACAGGTCAATCTCTTCCATGTGGGCGAAGAAACTGTCGTCGAGGCCTCCGATTTGGTGGTACAGCTCAGCGCGGACGAACATGCAGGCGCCCGTGGCCCAAAAGACTTCCATCGGCGCATCATACTGATGCTCATCGTTCTCCAGGTTTTGGAACACACGCCCACGACAGAAGGGATAGCCGTACTTGTCGATGAAGCCGCCACAGGCACCGGCATACTCGAACTGCTCCTTATTATAATAAGAGAGTATCTTCGGCTGGCAGGCGGCTATCTGCGGGTCGGCATCCATCATGGCGATGACAGGCTCTATCCAGTTGGGGGCCACTTCGATGTCGGAGTTGAGCAACACATAATACTCAGCCTCAATTTGGCGCAAAGCCACATTATAGCCCGTGGCAAAGCCGCCGTTGCTGCCATTCTCAATCAGCCGGATGCATGGGAAACGCTTGCGCATGAACTCGACCGAGTCGTCGGTGGAGGCATTGTCGGCCACCACGACCTCAGTGAAGACGGGGTCGCAGTTGGCAATGACATTGGGCAGAAACTCCTCAAGGAATTTCTTTCCGTTGTAGTTCAATATGACGACGGCCACTTTCATGCTGCGACTTGGTTTCTTTGGTGTTTCCAACGGCGGTGCGACCACAGCCAATTGTCCGGGTTGGCCTGGATGAAGCGTTCCATGCAACGGACATAACGCTCCATGATCTGACCTTCTTCGGTAGCTTTCGGTTCGTCGGTAATCAATTCATAACGGACTTCATAGCGTCCCCTACCCTGTCGGCTCATCGCCACGAAGACGATGGCGTAGTCCAGTTTCTTGGCGATGCGTTCCATCCCGGTAAACCAGCAGGTATCTTGGTGCAGGAACTCGGTCCAATAGTCCGACGACAAGCCATGCGGTGTTTGGTCGGCTATCATCAGCACTGCGTTCCATCTATCGCGGTGCATGACAAGATGCCTAAAAGCCGAATCGGCCTCCACCGGCTCCGCATCGATGTCTTTCATGCGCAGATAAAGCATCAACGCATTAAAGACGGGATTCTTCACCTTTTTATATACAGCCACGTTATGGTGCGGGGCGAACGAAGGGATCATCTTGCCGAACCACTCCCAGTTGCCCGAATGGGGAATGGCGTAGAAGATGCTCTTCTTCTGCGCGAAAAGCGGCTCCAGCACCTCGGGGTTGGCGTATGTGATGCGTTTGCCAAAGCCCTCGGCGCCCATCTTCAGCATCTTTGGCGCTTCCACAAACAGGTCGCAGAGGTTATGGTAGAAATGCTTTTCTATGGCCTTAATCTCGTTCACCTCCTTTTCAGGGAATGAGCGCAAAAGATTCTGTCTCACCACCTTACGGCGATAGCGGGCGACATGGTATGTCAACAAACAAAGCACATCGGACTTCAGGTAAAGCCACCAATAAGGCTGTATGGACTGGAAATCGGCCCACCACTTCACCAAATAAAATCCGATGCGTTTCATTGATTCTTATCTTGGGTTGTTATACAAATCGCCGGCGTGCGAACCCCAACCCTTTTCGTACTCGGTTTGGTCGACGCCCTGGTCGTAGCCCACGCCATAGATGCGCGAATAAATCTCCATCTGCCAGCGCGGGTTTTGGATTTCGCCAACCATGTTGGAATGGATGAGATGGTAATCGTTGGCGGCCGAGTCTTTCGCCATGAAGACGAAGCGCTTGTTGTGCTGGTTGGCGACCTCATAATAATGCCAAATCTCGTAAGGATAGGCACCTGGCTCATTAGGCTCTTGCATGATCTTGTCGGGTTGGCCGTATTTCAGGAACACATAGCCGCGGTCGGTGCGATAGCCGGGGTAGGAAGAGGTCTTGAACGACATGTTGACACGCTTGACAGCGGTGAGATACTCTTCAAAGCCCTGCCTGGGGTTCATCGGCGAGCGGGCACTCCAGAAGTTGAAGAGGAACTGTTGCATGGTCTTCACGTCATCGGTCTTCACGAGACCCTTGGAATAGCTGCGTTCGATGTCAGAGCAGATCGGGTCGAGGTAGCTGATGTACATGCGCAGCGTGTCGACATCGGTGATGGTGCTGACGAAGGTGTTGGCGATATTCACGCCCGAGAGGTCGTCCATGTCATAGTTCTTGCCCGGATTGCTGCGCTGGAAGAAACAACTGTTGGAGCAAATCAAGGCATTGCTGCGGTCGCGCATCTCCACCACCAGATAATAGTTTCCAGAGGGCAACTCGCTGATATCTATGGTATTGAGCAGAATATTGCCCTTGGCGACATCGAAGCGTTTGTTAAAAGAAAAATCCCGCAACTGCGTCGACGACTCCACGGTCTCGATGTAATAATTGACAAGGAACTTGCCTTGGTCGTACAGCTTGTCGCTGTTGTACAACTCAACATAGAAATTCAGTTTGTTGTCGCTGACGCCATAGAAGGGATACACCCTTGGCAGAAAATCAAAACCGCTCTTTGTGCATTCCGAAGGCGTTTCAGCCTTGGCGTAGGAGTCGAAAAGCAGGATGTCGGACACGGCAGGCACATTGTCGGGATAATTCAGCGCCACCGTCGCGCGTTCGGTGGGCAGGGCGTCGCCGCTGTTCATGTCGGTGATGCTGATTTCCATTTCGTACTCACCATTGTCCAAGGCAAAACGCTGTTGTCCGATGAAGGCGCCGCCGAGGTTGCTAGTGTCGGTCACCACAGGGCTGTCGAGGGCGATTTTCGAGAAGGTGGTCTCCTCCCCTTTCTTAAAGGTCGTGACAATTTGCACCGTGGCCTTGAACTTGCCTGGCTCAAACTCTTTGTACTCAGCCGATTGGCATTCGAAGGCGATGGCGTTCTCGACGTATGGCGTCATGCCAGGAGCGTCGTATGTCGTTGTGGAAAGGTAGGGCTTGAGTCTTTTGGCTTTCACTTGGGCGTTGCCGGCGAGCGTCAAGAGAGCAAGCAGCAGGATAATGCATGATCTTTTCATAATAAACGGATTATTTCATGTTGCAAAAATAATAAAAATGGGCCAAATTAGATTTTTTTCGGCAAAAAAACGCAACCAAAGGAAAAATGTTGTACTTTTGCAGCGGAGATATGGCTGAGTGGTCGATAGCGGCGGTCTTGAAAACCGTTAAGCCGAAAGGCTTCGGGGGTTCGAATCCCTAGTCGCCTTCATAATGAAAGACCCTGTCTAACAAGGCAGCAAGGAGAGATGCCGGAGTGGTCGATCGGGGCGGTCTCGAAAACCGTTGAACGCTTTGCGTTCCAAGGGTTCGAATCCCTTTCTCTCCGCAAAAGCGATGCAAGTACATGATTTTCATGTACTTGTTTTGTTTTTATATACTTACCGGGTCAATTTCGGGTCATCTTCACCCTTCTCAAATCCAACAAGTTCGTCGGATTGCTGCCCATGTTCGTCACGCGCTTGTTGACGAAACGCAGCACCTCGTCGTAGAACAGCACCACCACGGGCGCATCCTGCATCATCAGGCTGTCCATCTCGGTGTAATAAGCGGCACGTTGCTCCAAGTCGTTGCAGAGCAAGGCTTTGTCGAACAGCTTGTCGAACTCGGGATTGGTGTAATGCGTGTAATTCGGCCCCGAAGGCGCAAAGTTAGAGGTCGTGAAAAGTGAAAGGTAATTCTCCGCATCGGGATAGTCGGCCACCCACGAGGAACGGAAAAACTGTAAACTTCCATTGCTTCTCAAGCTGCGCATTGTGGCGGGCGGCATCACCTCCATCTTACACTGTAGACCGATTTGTTCCACCTGACTTTGCACAAACTTTCCGATGTCGGCATAATCCGCCACGGTGGAAAGCTGTAGCAGGTAGCCTTCCAAGTGGTTTTCAGCCACCAAACGTTGGGCACGCTTCAAGTCGTAGCCGTAGCCAATCGTGTTGCTATGGCCAGGCAAGCCGACGGGGATCATGCCACCCGTACCAGGCTCGCCAATGCCATTGCGCAGGTATCTTAACATCTTCTCGCGGTCGATGCAGAGGTTGACGGCCTGCCGCAAGGCACGGGAGCGGTCGGGACCCAGCGGGTCGTTCGGGTTGATGAAGAAGGAAAAATACTCGGTGTTTAAATATGGCTCGGTGATCAACTCGATTTTGTCCTCATATTTCTTGCGCAGATTGCCGTCGTAGGTCAACAACTCATCCTTATAACGCGCGTCGATACCCGACATGAAGTCGAATTTGCCCTTGATGAACTCCAGAAACGCCACCTGCTTGTCGATGAGGAAGCTGACGGAGACGGCGTCAATGTAAGGCAGCCTCTCCCCTGCCGCGTCGCGCTCGAAATAGTTGGGGTTCTTACGGAAGACGAGCTTCACGCCTTCTTTCCAATATTGGAACTTGAACGGCCCAGTCCCCACGGGATGGCTGCGGAAGTCGTTGCCGTAATACTCAACAGCTTCGTGTGGCACCACCGAGGCGTAGGTCATCGAAAGAATGCCCAAAAACGGCGGGAACGGCTTCGACAGCTCGATTTGGAAGGTGGTGTCGTCCAAGGCGGTGAAGGCATATTGGTCGTCATCATGCTTGACGGACGAAAAAATCCACAAGCCTGGCGAGTTCAGCTGCTTGTCGACTACACGGTTGAAGGAATAGACGAAGTCTTGGGCCGTAACATAACGAGATTGACCTTGAGTTTTCGGCGTTTCGACAAGCTCAACGACCTTAGCTTCATCGTGCTGTGAAGGTCCCTGAGCATGTCGAAGGGCCGACTGATAAAAGCAAGTATCCTCATGAAACTGCACATCGTTGCGCAGATGGAACGTATAAACCAACCCATCCTCGCTGATGTCCCACGACTTGGCCACCATCGGGACAAGGTTCATCTTGTCGTCGAAGGCCACGAGGCTGTTGAACACCTGATTGCAAGCCCAGATATGCGGCAAGTCCTTGGCGTAGATAGGGTCAAGGGTGAGGATGCCGGCGGATTCGTTGTACTTGAAGATGGCGAGGTTTTCATAGTCATCATGTCGCTGACTGCATCCTGCAGCCAGCACAAGCAACAAAACCAATCCCAGCAACGCTCTTCTCATTTTCACTTCACCTTAAATCCAATCACCTCAGGATGCAAGTTGTTCAGATACTTGTTGTAATCCAGGTCGTTCTTGTCCTGCTCCTTCTCCAAGGCGAGGTCGAGCACCTCCATCATGTTCTGCACATAGTGGAAGTTCAGTCCATCGATGTAGTTTTCCTTGATGTCCTTGATATCATGCTCGTTGTCGACGGAAAGGATAAGGTCGGTGACACCATTGCGCTTGGCGGCCAGCATCTTCTCCTTCACGCCGCCCACGGGCAACACCCTGCCACGCAGCGTGATTTCGCCCGTCATGGCCAAGTTACTCTTCACCTTGCGTTGCGTGAAGGCAGAGGTCAAGGCGGTGAGCATGGTGATGCCTGCCGAAGGACCGTCCTTGGGCGTGGCACCTTCGGGGATGTGGACATGCACATTCCAAGCCTCAAACACATCGGGGTTAATCTTGAGTTGCGAGGCGTGTGCCTTGATGAACTCGTAGGCGATGGTCGCCGACTCTTTCATCACCTCGCCGAGGTTACCCGTCAAGGAGAGATGCCCTCCACCGCGGCTCAAGCTGACTTCGATGGACAAAATCTCGCCGCCCACCTGCGTCCATGCCAAGCCTGTGGCCACACCCGGCATGCTGTGTTTCACCTCGTCTTCGTCATGGTGCATCGGCACGCCGAGCACCTTACGAAGGTCTTCCATCGTGATTTTCTTGTCGAAGGCATCCTCGGTGACGACCTGCTTGGCACGGAAGCGCATCATGTCGCCGATGCGGCGCTCCAAGTTACGCACGCCCGCCTCGCGGGTGTAGTCGTCGATGATGTGCATGACAATGTCCTTGGGGAAGACGAATTGTTTGGCGTCGAGGCCATGTTCCTTCATCTGCTTGGGGATGAGGTGACGCTTGGCAATTTCGTATTTCTCCTCGCGCAGATAGCCGCTCAAGTCGATGATTTCCATACGGTCACGCAAGGCGGGATGGATGGTCGAGAGGTTGTTGGCCGTGGCGATGAAGAGGATCTTCGAGAGGTCGTAGTCCAGCTCGATGAAGTTGTCGTAGAAGGCGTTGTTCTGCTCGGGGTCGAGAATTTCGAGCAAGGCGGCCTGCGGGTCACCGCTGATGTTGTTGCCGCTCACCTTGTCGATTTCGTCGAGGACGAAGACGGGGTTGCCCGACTTCACCTTGCGCAGGTTTTGGATGATGCGGCCCGGCATGGCGCCAATATAGGTCTTTCTATGTCCGCGCAACTCTGACTCATCGCGCACGCCACCGAGTGACATTCTGACATATTTTCTGTTCAATGCATGGGCGATGGACTTACCCAAAGAGGTCTTGCCCACGCCAGGAGGTCCGACGAGACAGAGAATCGGGGCTTTCATGTCATTACGCAGCTTCAGCACAGCCAGATGCTCGACGATGCGGTCCTTCACTTTGTCCAAGCCGAAATGGTCGGCATCGAGGATGCGTTGGGCGCGCTTCAGGTCGAAGTTGTCCTTGGTGTACTCTTCCCATGGCAGGTCGACGAGATACTGCAAGTAGTTGAGTTGTATGCCATATTCCGCTGCCTGCGGATTGGTGCGTTCCAGTTTTTTCAGCTCACGGTCGAACACTTCGGCCACTTCCTTCGACCATTTCTTCTTTTCGGCCTTTTCCCTCAATTCCTTGACATCCTGCTCGTTGGGATTACCGCCAAGCTCTTCCTGAATGGTACGGAGTTGCTGGTTCAGGTAATATTCGCGTTGCTGCTTGTCCATGTCGACGCGCACCTTGCTCTGAATCTGCTGCTTCAGCTCGATCATCTGCTGCTCGTCGGTCAACACGGCCAAAAGGTCCGAAGCCATCTGGTTGAGGTTGCGAGCCTCCAAAAGTCCTTGACGCACAGGCATCTCGGCCTCCACATTGCTGGCCACGAAATTGAGCAGGAAAATGGGGTCGTCGATGTTCTTGATGGCGAAGCCTGCCTCTTGCGAGAGGTTGCGCGAGCGACCAATCACCTGAATGGCCAATTCCCTCACCGACTGGATCAAAGCATTGAATCTCTTGGTATTAGGCACATCAACGGAAGCCGCGTAGGGCATCACCGTGGCTTTGATATAAGGTTCGACCTGTGTGGCCGCCACCACCTCGAAACGGCGTTTGCCTTGGATGATGACCGTCACGTTGCCGTCGGGCATCTCAAAGGTCTTGAGGATTTGTGCCGAGGTGCCCACCTTATATAAATCTTCGAGCGCCGGTTCCTCAACGTTCGATTCTTTTTGCGCGATGACACCAATCGACTTGCGCTTACGGCTGTATTCCTTCACCAACTGGATGGACTTCTCACGCCCAACGGTGATGGGGATAACCACGCCCGGATAGAGCACCGAGTTACGCAAAGGCAAGATAGGCAGCTCCTCCGGCACTTCCTCGTCCTGGCCGAGTTGGCCTTCAATCGTCAGCACGGGGATGAACTCTGATTCCGAGTCCATCATATTTGAAAACAATTCGGGTTCAACTTTATAACTCATAAGCAATTAAATTTGACGCGGGACTCGGGACTTGGGGACACGGGACTGGGCCCCTGAGCCTGCCGAAGGGCCGTCTCGCAGTCTCGCGTCTCGTGTCAATTATGTAAACAGATTCTCTCATTAAACTAATTCTTCCATGCGACAAAATGTCAGTCCGTCACCCTTCCACACCTTATTATATAGGTGGCGCAAAGATACGACAATAATAATGCCAAGGCAAAAAAAAAGCCCCTGCTTTGCGCAAGAGCTTCTTTTTTGGTGGTTGCATCTTCACCATCGGCTTCCCTTAAAGATACTCCGCCCAACGCGCCTGCAACCTCTCCTGGGCCACTTCGATGATGTCTTTCAGGTGCTTGCCGTAGGAACGGTAATAGACCAACCAAGCCGTGAAGCCATAGAACGCAGCCTGCGCCCAAAGACCAACCAGCTCGTGCCTGACATCGCGAAGCAACGCGCCCATGTTGTTGATTTTCACGAAGCCGTTGATGCCAAAAGTCGACGGGAAGAGCCATGAGACGACCTTCCAGAAATGCGGAATCGAGCACGAAGGCCACGAAATGCCCGAGATGAACAACAGCGGCACCGAGATGAACACAAACATGATGATGAACACCTCGCGATTGTGCGCGATGCCGGAGATGGTTATGCTAAAGAAAATGCAGGCCAATATGAAAGGAAACAAGAACGCGAGGAGGTCGCCTGGATGTCCGATTTGTATCAAGTGGAACCATTTCGGCACAAGACAGAAAACATAGGCCGACACCACGGCATAGATGGCGAAATAGGCCAAAGCCTTCCCACAAAGCATCTCAATCGGCAGCTTGCCGATAACGTGAGGCTCAAGGATGCCTCGGCGCTTCTTCTCGCGCTCCTCTCCCGCCATCATGCCCACACCGAGCACCATCGTCTGTTGTATGACCAGGATGAGCACAGCGGGGATCAGGAAGGTGGCGAAGCCGCTTTGCGTGTTGAACATCGGCACAAAATCGTACTCGATGGGATGGTTGAACGTGTCGACTTGTTCCTTGGTCGCACCCACCAACCGCTGCGCCTTGATGTCTTTGTTCATGGACAACGAGACCTCGGTACACGACGACAACACCGCCTTGTAATACAGCAAACTGCCCATGTCGGAATACAATTCCACAATGGCCTGCCTGCCCTCCATCAAGGCATAGTCGAACTCGGCGGGAATATAAATCAGGCAATAGGCCTTTCTTCTATATATCAGGTTAACAGCCTCTTGCATATCGGCGCAATGGCCGACGATGTTGACATCGGCCGTAGCGTCCACCTTGCGCAGAAACTCACGGCTCATGGAAGAATTAGCCAAATCGACCACCACCGTCGGCACCTCGCGGACGCTCTCGTTGCCATACAAATAGGCATACAACAACGGATACAGCAACGGCACGATGAAAAAGAACACAATGACACCCTCGTCGGCAATCGAGTTGTGTAACTCTTCGCGGAAGATTTCCAGAATGTTATGCAGTCGTTTCATTTCATTTCGTATATTGATATTCCAACAAGCACTTTTTCAATCGGTTAGGAAACAGTATTGGCAAAGCCAAAAACGCCAGCAACGCCGCGAAGCTCGTCCAAGAGTAGTATATCGGCAACCCGTTTAGCGCCTGGTCGACGTAAATCAAGTAATAGTGCCGCAGCGGGAAAAGGTACGACAACGATTTAAGCGGTGCCGGAAACGCGATTTGCGGAAACGAGAACCCCGAAATGGGGAATGACAGCACCCCCCACAGCGTGGCGATACTCAACGCCCAACGCAGCGACGGCAGCAACTCGCAAAGGAACACGCCAAAGGCCTGCGATACCAAGATGAGCAGCAAGGCAGCCAACGCCATCGGCCCAAGGCCACATTTCAGCGGGAAGTCCCAATAAGCGTAAAGAATGACCATATAGGCAGCTCCCATCACAATCCAGACGGCTAATTGGGGCAGCAGCTTGCCGGCCAACGCCTTGTAGATGTTGCTGTCGGCCAGTTCCATCCAGCGTTTAGAAGTCCCTTCCTTGACTTCGCTATGAATCGAGTAAATCGTCACCTGAAAAATGAGCAACATCAGCATTGCCGGCAACAGAATGTTGGAAAGATAGATGGAGTAGTTCAGTCCCGGATTGCCGATGGCGTGCATTTCCATTTTGATGGGT
>CADAPW010000068.1 GCA_902789915.1 uncultured Bacteroidia bacterium
TTACTGTAGGAAGGGACCAACAGGACGTCGTCGTAGGTCAAGCCTTCACCGATGATTTTTTCGTTATCTAATGCCATGGCAGATGGGTTTTAATTAATCTGCAAAGGTACGAAAAAATTTCGATAGGGTAGGAGAAGTAAGGCTAAAAAATGGCAAAAGTCGACAGAAACTTGGCATTTGATGGTTTTATGCTTACCTTTGCCGCATGAACAACCAGGAAGCTATACGGAGAAACAAACTTTATTACGAGGGTTTGGAGAGAGCCATCGCCCAGCCTATTCCGGAAGCGTCGGCAAAGAAATTGGATGCCATCATCAACGACACTGAAAACGACAAGGACTACCGATTGGTGCTCAAGCTGTGGAAGGAGGTGGTCGCCCCGTTGGATGTGGCCATTGCCTTCATCCACGACAACCGCGTGTTGCCGCAAGAGAAGGAGTTGGTCGTCAACGAAGAGACTAACGCTCCCTTCATGCAGCCTGATGAGATTTATGGCACCTTAAAATCGTTGATACTTCCTACCGTGGGCGAGTTTCTTTCCGTGTTGCCCATCAGTTCTGGCGACAAGAAAGCATTGTATGACTTTGTCGAAAAAGGCGACAAGGAAGGATTTGTATCGTTGCTTGAAAAGACCCGTTGCGACACCACGCCTTTGGCCCGCCTGTGTTCACATTGTATGGATGATGTGATGGCCGGCTTGACTATGACGGATGAAGAGCGTTCCTATGCCCTTGATCATTTGGTAGGCGCTTTAAGCCAAAATGAGGATGACGAGAATTGTCGTGTGGCTGCTGCGGCATTGCAACCCTATATAGAGCCAAAAGACAAGGAAGAAACCATTGAATCCATCGAACAATTCAGTGAGGATTACTTCGGTCTTCTCCTGAGCCAATTGACCGCCGATCTGCATTACTTTTGGAACTATTACGATCTATACACCTTGAAGGAGCGCAACCTCATTGAGCCTCTTTTCGGACACCCTCTAGCTGTGGATTTGGTGAATCAGATTTGGGAGGAATACAAGGCCGCTCTCGACAAGGAGCCTTTTACCCTGCCCGACGACTTCTTCGACTGGCAGCACAAGTCCAACACGCCGAAAGAGTTTTTCTACATGGACGACACCTTAAAGAAAAGAGGCGTGGAGACCTTGGTGGCCCTCATCGACTGGCTCGCCGACAAGGGCTATATCGCCGACGACAACGCCGTGAAGGCCTTATTGGCCTACCGCCTGACGGGACGATGCCGTCCAGAAGGGGAGGAACTGCCCGTGATAGAATGGCGCGGCAAGAACGGCAAGTCGTATGAGTTGATCTACCTTGTGCGTTATCTTTCCGACCGTGCCGACTACAAGAAGATGCGCCGATTCTTCACCGGCCCCGAGTGGGTGAAAGACCGCGACAGCAGCTACGCCAACTCGGCCGATTCGGAATTCAGGAGGAAGATGGAGGAGTTTTATCCTGAGGTGTGATTCTTATGTCACACGGATTCCACAGATGACACAGATGTTGCTCGCCGATGGCGAGCGACTGCCGCAGGCAGAAAATCTGAGAAATCTGTGTAATCTGTGTGACGCCAAAAGTACCTTAATCTTGAGTGCCATTAGGTGGGAAGCCCTGTTTTCGCCGAAAAAATGGTAAGCAATCCAGTTTGACCAGCAAAAAACTTCGAGCAGTCTAACCCTTGGGTAAGCCAAGACTAACCCAAGACTAAGCCAAGACTGAGCCTAGGGTATGTCATCTGCACTGTAATGTAATTTGCTGATTTTTTTGTAACACGAATTTCTATAAATGATTCACAAATTTTCATGAATTCTTTTTGATAATTGACTTCGTCTAATCTCCGATTTTGTGGCAAAGTGATGGTAATTCGTGTTTGAGAAAACCATCTTTCACTATAATTCACTACATTCCATTGCCGTCCAGCAGAAAGCCATTACTTTCGCGCCATGCAAGGCAAGAATGAAGATATGGCCAATGAGCAGTCCGCTTTTTCTCATTTTTTTGATACGGTTTACCAGAACCATCCAGCGGAAAGAGAAGGGTTGGGACGCGCTCTTTCTTTATGTCTTGGCTGCAGTGAAAGCAAAATGAAAGACAAATGAATATAACGAAGAAAAAATACCGACAACCTGAGCATTGGTCTGAAAAATGACTATATTTGCAGCGAGTTGGGGGAGCAATCCCGACTCGGCAAGGAAGGCAACAATAACGGAATTCATAATTAGAAGTAGTTGAAAAAGCATTACCATGAATACAGAAAAATCTTTTGTTACATGCTATGATAAAGGCTGTGAAGAGTATGCAGAAACTCTTATGACTTTAGTATCTAAAGATAAAGCCCTTAAAAACATCAAGAGAGAACGAGAAGAGTTTAAAAAAGATAGAGGTATTGTATCTGGAGAATATGTATTAACCATCGGTAAAAATGGTTCAGAATACAATAGCCGAAACTTCAAAGATATCTATAATAATTATGGGATTCATTTTGGATATTATGGAGCTAAAGCATGGATATATTGTGATGATTATGATTGGGATGTTATATCTCTATTTGAATTCAATAAAGAGTTTTTCTCTTTTCTTGATGAACTTGGAATGAAAACAGAAGACTTCGATGGAAAGGCAAGAAAAGTCTATGAAAAACTAGTTGAAAGCCAAAAGCAAACGGTAAAAGGTAAACAAGGGTATCATGATTCGGCTGGCATGAATGCTCCAGTTATGCGTGATGAGATTAATGCAGCAATGGAGTCTGTTATAAAAGAATTATTAAATGATTACTGGGATTTATTCTATTTTATAAGAATATGGAAAAGGAAGAGAAGAAGACGTAAGAATCAGTATCGTTTTGCTATTGTTTTATTCTATCATCGTTATTTGCACGATTTTTTAGAGATAAAGGAAGAACAATGCGAAAAGCAAAACTTTTAGCCAATGCCCAAAGAAAAGAACACTTTTGAAGAAGGCTATGATTATGCTGTTGATAATCTAAGCGCATATTTTGGCAGTGAATTATCCCGACAAGCAAATCAACCTTATTTAGATTCCATCAAGAAAGAGATTGATAATCTAACAGAAGCCATTAATAGTTACAAAGGGAATGCCAATCCTCAACTTAAAGGTTATGTTGCTGAAGCATGGCATACTTATACTTTCAATATTGATGCTGCCGCAAAACAATCTGGAGAAAGAGCAAAACAGGTGTTAAGCAACGGACTTGGATCAGTTGATGTTTCTGTTGGAGATGATCAATATAGCCTAAAATACTATCAAACAGGTGGAAAAAGCGCATTGGCACAAGCTCATTCTTTGGAGTATGCTTACCAAAGATACATTCATAAACTTGGTGAAGGTTCTGAAATTCCAACCAGAGAAGATTATCTCAAGATGAATGGGATAGACCCTAATACAAATATGCAATTAGGCATGTATGAAGGACAAGCTAGACTGATTCCATCCGACCAAATTAAAGATGCTATTGAAACTCTAAACAAAAGAATAGCAAGAGATTTAAACAACTTAGACAATCCCGATAGAGCAGAGTCAGCTCGAAGGCTGATAGAAGTAAGAGATAAACTAACTACACACATTTCAGGTCCAAATGGCGAACAATCACTTGAACTGACAGAGAAAGATTCTCGTATCTTAGCCAACCAAGCTAAAGAAGGCAAGTTTGACCCCGCAAGATATGACATTACTTTGGCAAAGAAAGCAGACATGATGCTTTTATGTGAAAACGCTATGAAGGCAGGACTTAATGCAGCTTGGATTTCCGCATTGCTAAAGATGGTGCCTCAACTTGTTACAATAATTAAAAACATGATACAGGAAGGCCTTCTTGATTTTAATGGTTTAATGGAAGCAGGAAAAGCTGGATTATCCGGAGCAAAATCAGGATTCTTTAATGGTTTTTTATGTGCGGCTATTACATCAGCTTCTCAGTTAGGTTATATGGGTAAAGCGATGCAAAGTGTAGTAAATTCTGCAAGTTTTGCGCCATGTCTTGGTGTGGCTGTCGTTTTATTGTATCAGGCCATGTCAGATGGAATCAAATGCGCCAAAGGGGAACTAAGCGGTGCACAATATGCTTATAACATTGAACGCAGTTTATATGTTGGAGTTGGCGGACTCGCTGGTGGTTTGGCACTTCAATCTCTAATTCCTATACCCGTGGTCTCTTATGCTGTCGGTAGTATGATAGGTTCGTTATTGGGAGGTTTTGCTTTTGTGGCGAAAGAATCCGCAATGATGTCTTTGTGTGTTAAAAACGGATATACCGTTTTTGGAATTGTGGAACAAGATTATACGATGTCCGAAGAAGTTAGGAAAAAGTTGGGATTCCCCGTGTATGGGTACGAAGAGTATGAATTTCAGAAATACGAGTACCAAACATATCATACACAAACTTATGAGATGCAAAAATATGATTGGAAACAAATAGATTGCATTATTCTAAAACGTGGCGTGATAGGGTTTAGGAAGGTTGGATATGTTCTATATAAAACATAATCTGTTATCGTTTAATCTGTCAAGCTGCAACTTAAACACTGATTTTGCGACCACGAAAGCCTCACCAAATACTTTATCGGCATATTAGTCAATCACCAAAACGAACAAACAGTTTAATACTAACAATAATGAATAACAACAGTAATAGGTCAGCTGACAATGAACAAGACGCAAGAAAAAAACACGAACGAGAGTTGCTTTGCGGTGATGTATTGGGGATAGTTTTGATAGTTTTGGTCATTTTCCTTGTGGCTTTTTTGTGGTATTACTTTTCAAATACCACAAACGGATCAGATTATTGTAAAAAGGATGATTTGAAAAAAGAGCTGAAAACAAAAATTTCCAATGGTGCTGATTTGAAGGTGGTAGAATACGTGTTTTCCGAAAGGAACAAGAACTCACAGAAAGATCGAATATGGAATTATTACCTAGAGAAAGACTATTATGACAACAATACTACGTTGCTACAGGTCTTGGAAGACTTAAAATCGGACTTTTTCGACGATGTTCCTTATAATGAGCAGCCTATGTGTACAACTCGAGATACTGCATATTATTACCGACTGAATATGATAATTGATGAATATGCACATAAGACTCCATTTGATGGATTAGAGGAAGGTCAAGAGGCTCTTTTTATAAAACTTCAAAAAGCTCTTGGTGATAATTACGAGGCAGTTGAGGGGAAAATTACCCCTATTGTAAATGAACTGAGATCAAAAAATACTTTGGTGGATAAGTATCTAAACAATTCGGAAAACAGTTATAAATTATCGAAAATTGCACTTTACGCTACCATCTTCTTTGGCATCTTTGGTGTTTTAGGATTAATGGAAAGTATTCGTGCCAGGAAAGAGAGGCGAGCCTCAAAAAAGCAATAATAATCATTTCTCTTTGAATTGTATTATACTCCTTGCCATTAATGGGAAAATGTGTACTTTTGCATCAATATTTTGGATATAATTATACGAAAATGTGCGACCAAAACAATCCTAATCAAAATAAGTTAATTGAAAAATTAAAAGCCTTGGGGTTTGATGAAACAACTGATGAGAAGTTTGTTAAAAAGTCAAAATCAAATAGCGACATTACCCTTGAAGCGATTATTAATGGATCGGGGATTATTTTTCATTTAAATTATAAAGAAAAGTGTATTGTTGTTACAATACAAACTGTTGATGATAAAGATATTGACGAAGCTTTTAAGGAGATATGGTCTATTCTACAATTGTTCGCTGAGGAAATGAGTAAAACTTCATAACAACTGAGTTTATTATACTATGTAGTAGCCACCGAAACGCGAGAAACCGAAGTAGGGATAGAATCGGCCTCACGTATCTTCCTCAACTTCATCAACGGCGGCGCCAACAAGAAGAACGTCCAAAGCCTCGAAGACTACATCCGAAACGAGGTGTATAAGCTTTGCAGCGATGAGGAAATCAAGTTGAAACACTGATGATAGCCTTTCCGTTTTACGGAAAAATTGTATTTTTGCGCCTGAATTAGGTAGAAAATTTTGCAAAAATATTCTACTTGGAAAATTGTCAATCAATGTGTATTGCAGAAAACATCAGAAATCGAATCAAGCGCGATAAAGCGGGAACGGTGTATTTCATTTCCGACTTTGCTCAGCATGGCAACGATGTGTTTATCAGTCGTTTACTTTCTGAGTATGTCGATGATGGGTTGTTGCTTCGCATCGCCAATGGCATCTATTACAAACCGATTGAAACGAAATTTGGCGTGTTGTATCCTTCGGTTGAGGAGCTGGTCAAGGCGATAGCACGGCGCGACAATGCACAAATACTGCCTACGGGTGCGACGGCGGAGAATCGTTTGGGCTTGTCAACACAAGTGCCAACCCGTTATGTCTACCTGACCTCTGGCTCTGCACGAAAAATAGTATTGCGAGGGCAAACCATCACACTGAAAAGAAGCGTTCCCCGCAATTTCGCTTGCAAAGACACATTTATGGCGACATTGATACAAGCTCTGAAATCCATCGGCAAGGATAACGTAACCGAGGAACACAAGCAAATGATAGCGGCATTGTTGAAAAAGCACCTCGACGAGAGTACCTTTATTGACGATTTGAAAACCGCCCCCATTTGGGTAAGAAAACTCATTTCTGAAATCATCAAGCAGAACGAAAATGAATTGGCTTGAACATAATATCGAAGAAAGGAAAGTGATGCTTCAACAAGTCGCCGACAGCATCCATCTTCCCGACTATGCTGTTGAAAAAGACTGGTGGGTGACGATGGCGTTGAAAGCTTTGTTTGAAACAGATTGCGCACCATATTTGGAGTTTAAAGGCGGTACAAGCCTAAGCAAGGGGTGGAACCTGATTGAACGGTTTTCGGAGGACATTGACTTGACTATCGACCACACATTCTTTACCGACAACATCGCCAATAACAACCAGTTGAAGACTTTGCGGAAAAAGTGCCACAAATATGTCATCAACGACTTGGCTATACGGTTGGAAAGCATATTGGCACAAATGGGATTGCATGGATTTGCGGTCGCATCAAGAACTGTTGATGAAGATGGAAATGTCATTTCGACGGATGCCGACCCGGCAGTGCTTTATGTGGATTACGAGAGTGTTTCTGACGGTAGTTCTCCCTACATGCCTTCTCGGGTGAAAATCGAAATCAGTTGTCTTTCAATGAAGGAACCGTTTGAGATGCGAGCCATCAATTCAATGATACAAGACAAGTTTTCGGATGAAGATGGAGATGCTACCTGTGTCATACCCGTGGTGATGCCGGAGCGTACTTTCTTGGAGAAGGCTTTTCTGCTTTGTGAGGAGTTCCAAAAGCAAGACCCGCGTAGTTTGAGAATGTCGAGGCATCTGTACGACTTGGAGAAACTGATGGACACGCCTTTTGGAGAAAAAGCCCTCTCTGATAGGGTTTTGTACGAGAAGATCGTGGAGCACAGACGGAAATTCTATCATGTCTCGTATGCCGATTACGACAAGAACTATCCGCCATACATTACCATAGTTCCGCCCGATTCATGTTTGGCGGCGTGGAGGCAGGATTATCAGGACCTGCAACAGCATTTTATTCACGGCCATTCGTTGAACTTTGATGATTTGCTGAAACGGATTGAAATATTGCAACAACGATTACGGAAAACAGAGTGAACAAGTAGATACTTTGTTTTCCTTTGTGCCATTCAAGATGCGCCGGAAATTCGTGTTCAAGAAAAACCATCTTTTACTATAATTCACTACATTCCATTGCGTATCGGTAACGGCACTGTATTTTTGCGACCGTTATCAAAATCAACGTACTATGGGATGTTTCTTCTTCTTTGATTGTCTGGTCGGACTGATTATCCTTATCTGTATTCATGCGCCGTGGTGGGCCTGGGTTCTCTATGCCGTCAGCGCAGTGATAGGGGTCTTTGTTTGGGCCGCGCAAGATAGCGATAGTGACGATAAAAAGTCTGGCGGGACGAAGCAGGAGTAGCAGTAAAGACGGCATTCAATAAACACATTGTTCAATTAAAAGCATTATCATCATGACGAATAAGAAATCAAAAGTGGCTGAGTTTTTCAGCAATGTCGGGATGGCGTTAGCCTTCATCTGGATGTTGCCCGTGCTGGCCGTCGAAGGCATAAATGAGCATTTCGAGAAGAAAAGGAAAGCCAAACAACCCAAGCCGGAACCCGTCAAGTTTGTCTGCTCCGAGTGTGGCGAAACCTTTGAGGCCGACAATGTCAAAAAGGAGATGAGAAACCATGCATCTTCTGATGGCGATTACACCTATTCAAAACCACAACCCTGCCCGAAATGCGGAGGGAAAAGGACGTGCCCGACCGAATCCGACAAGGCTTTTTACCAAAGACTTTGGGATATGGAGGAGACGGCAACGTTCATCTCGCACCTCAGCATCAACTGGGGCTATAACGATAGCCCCGTCGACAAAGGTCAGCAGGAGTTCAAATGCACCCAGTGTGGAGCCACATTCTCCGCCATCGACATCAAGCCTCACCCTTATTCGGCCTCGTTCCCGTCAAGGTGTCCCCATTGCCAAAGCATCAGGACGCTGCCTGCCACAGAGGAGAAACTCGCGCCTCGCTATGAAAGCATCTGGCAGGTGATGGAGTTGGCGGAGAAGGAACGGAAGGAAGACAAAAAAGAAGTAATTTTTGAAAAATTCGTGGCAAATTGGTGGTAATTTGTGTTTTAATAGTGAACATTTTGCAATTTTTGACGTTTTTCACGAAACAAAAAGTGCGATTTTTGACAAAAGTTGTATTTTTGTCACATTCAAATACAAACACCATGAAGAAAATACTCACCAACTTACTAGCCCTATTGGGCCTGGCAACCGCCTGTGGCCAGCAAGGTTATGAAAACATGGATGTTAACGCGTTTGCTGAACGCATCAAAAGCCCCGATGTCGTCCTGCTCGACGTGAGGACCGCCGGGGAGTTTGGCGAAGGTCACATCACGAATGCCCTCAATATCGATGTTAAAGAGGAAGGCTTTGTCGAAAAGGCAAAATCGGCCTTGCCAACCGACAAGACCATTGCCGTGTATTGCAGAAGCGGGAAACGCTCAGCCACCGCCGCCGCAATGCTTGCCAAGGAAGGCTTCAAGGTTGTGAATCTTTTGGGTGGCATCATGGCTTGGAAAGATGCAGGGATGCCTGTAGAGAGGGCCGAAGAAGCATACGAAGTCGACACCTTCACTACCCAGAGCGGCAAGACGGTGAAGTTCCACGCATTGGTTCATGCCAGCATCCGCATCGAATACGACGGCAAGGAAATCCAGATTGACCCCGTGTCAAAGTTGGGGGAGAAGACCATCAACTACGCCGCCATGCCCAAAGCGGACTACATCTTCATCACCCACGAACATCACGACCATTTTGACACCACGGCTATCAACCAGCTGACGGGCGACAACACTCAATTGATTACGAACCAACGCTGCGCCGAAATGCTTGGCTACGGCACCGTGATGGCCAACGGCGACACACTCCAAATTGTCGACGGCTTCACCGTTGAGGCCGTCCCCGCCTATAACACCACCGAAGGACATCTGCAGTTCCACCCCAAGGGAAGGGACGACGGCTTCATCCTCATCCTCGATGGCCTGAAAATCTACATCGCCGCCGACACCGAGGACATCCCTGAAATGGCTGAAATCAAAGACATTGACGTCGCTTTCATGCCTTGCAACCAGCCTTACACCATGACACCCGAACAACTCATCAACGCGGCGCGGATGGTCAAGCCGAAAGTGCTGTTCCCCTACCATTACGGCCAGACGGATGTGAGCGGCATCCCGTCGCAGTTGGAAGCCGATGGGGTAGAGGTGAGGATTAGGCATTATGAATGATTTATTGCAGCATAATCAAATGACGATTGAAATGGCAAACAATACAGAATATCAGCGTATTATCGAAAAGTTTCAGCTGGAGCCACATCCTGAAGGCGGCTACTACCGTCAGCTTTTCGGCAACGACGACGCAGGCAAAAAGGATATTTCCACCATCTATTATATGCTCACGGGCAGCGACATGTCGGCTTTCCACAGGCTACACGGCGTTACGGAGATTTGGTATTATCATGCAGGCGAGCCACTTAACCTCTATGTCATTGATACCGAAGGGAATCTGGTCGTTCACAACCTTTCGCCCGACGGTGAAATGCAGGTGGTAATCCTTTCTGAGCAATGGTTTGCAGCGGAAATCCCCTCGAAAGAGGGATTCTGTTTGGTGGGTTGTGCAGTGGCGCCTGCCTTCACCTTCGAGAACTTCGAGCTTGGATGCAAAGAGACACTATTACAGCGGTTTCCCAAATATGCAGAATTAATCGGAAGATTATGTTCGGAATAAACAAATAGCCTCGCCGGTTATCCAGCGAGGCTATCGGTTTTTGTGGAGATGGAGGGAGTCGAACCCTCGTCCAAACAAGGAACCCCCATGGTTTCTACATGCTTATTCCGCTGTTGGTTGTTTCTACATGCTTATTCCGCTGTTGGTTTTCGTGCCGCGCAAGGGAACGAACGCCCTAAACGCGACCTTATCTCCTAAGGCTTCGCCTTGCTGTCGGAGCGCCGACAAGGCTATCCCGAAATTGCTTAGCACCCCGGGCTCAGGCCGGAATCAGGAATCTCCACCTGCGGGATGTCTCGTCCGCCCACCTTGTGAGCGGATTAAGCCAGTGATCTACTGTGCTTCAATCAGGCAGCGAGAGCGTAGTTGTTTTCGCCAATTAATTTTTTGCAGTCAAGATTTACGAGCGTCACTGCGAGGCTCGACATGCTTACATGACAATTCATCTTGCTGTCAAAACCATACATCCCCTCAAAGAACGGACTGCAAAAATACAGCTAATTTCAATATGCCGCAAGGGGAGATTTGAAATTTAATGTAACAAAGGTCCCTGAGCTTGTCGAAGGGCCGACTGATAATATGACGGTGCTTCGATACTTCGACAAGCTCAGTACTCAGCAACCTGCATTAATTCAACGGGTTGCCGAAACGTTCCACGTCGTCCTTGGTGATGGTGCTGCCGCAAAGAATCACGAGACGTTCCACGATGTTGTGCAGCTCGCGGATGTTGCCCGTCCACTGGTATTGTTGCAAGGCCTCGATGGCGCCCGCCTCGAAGGTGGGGGTGGCCTTGCCCATGTCCTGCGCGATCATCTCGACGAAGTTCTGCACCAGCAGCGGGATGTCATCCTTGCGCTCGCGCAACGGCGGCACATTGATGACGATGACACTCAAGCGGTGGTAGAGGTCTTCACGGAAGTTGCCCTTCTCGATTTCGGCCTTCAGGTTTTTGTTGGTGGCAGCCAAAATACGCACGTTTACAGGGATTTCCTTCTCGCCGCCCACACGAGTAATCTTGTTTTCCTGCAATGCCCTCAGCACCTTGGCCTGGGCTGAGAGGCTCATGTCGCCGATTTCGTCCAAGAAGAGCGTGCCGCCGTCGGCCAATTCGAAGTCGCCTTTCTTTTGCTTGATGGCAGAGGTGAATGAGCCTTTTTCGTGGCCGAACAGCTGGCTCTCAATGAGTTCCGCTGGAATGGCGGCACAGTTCACTTCGATGAAAGGACCACTGCTTCTTGGGCTGAGTTCGTGCAGCTGTCGGGCGACGAGTTCCTTGCCCGTGCCGTTTTCACCCGTGATGAGCACCCTGGCGTTGGTGGGCGCCACCTTGCCGATCATGTCCTTGACCTCCTGCATCGGTGCCGACTCGCCAATCATCCGGCTTTGTATCTTGACGGCTTTTTTCAGCACCTTGTTCTCGGTGGTCAAGGTCTTCTTGTCCAAGGCGTTGCGCAAGGTGATGAGCAGCCGGTTCAAGTCAGGCGGCTTGGGGATGAAGTCGAAGGCGCCTTTCTTGATGGCTTCCACGGCGGTCTCGATGGTGCCATGGCCCGAGAGCATGATGACGGGCACGTCCGACTCCTTGCGGATGGCCTCAAGGGTCTCTATGCCGTCCATCTCCGGCATCTTGATGTCGCAGAAGATAGCGTCAAAATCTTGGTCCTTAATGTGTTGTAGGGCTTCCATGCCTGTGGCGGCATCGTCCACCTGATAGCTTTCGTTTTCGAGGATGTCGCGCAGCACTCGGCGGATGGGGGCCTCGTCGTCGATGATAAGTATCTTGGTCATCTCTTCTTTTTTTTGCAAAGATAGTGTTTTTTTGAATGCAGAATGCTGAATGCTGAATGTGGGATGCTGAATGTGGAATTTTGAATTTTAAATTTTGAATATTTGAATTTCAAATCGCAAATCTTTTTATTTTTGCCTTCAAATTGAAAAGTGATGAAGAAAATTTCCCTGTTTTTTGGTTTGCTGATTTTGCTGCAAACGGCGCTTTTCGCCCAAGATACGCTGCCTGCGCCTTCTTCCTATCGTGTTAACAAGGTGTCTTTCAACATGGTGCTTGTCGAGCAAGGCGGTTTCTGGATGGGCGCCCAACATATCGACACGGCCGAGTTTAACTATGACCGCTACTCGCATACCGACGAGTTGCCCGTGCATTATGTGACGATTAAAGCGAATTATTACATCGGCCAGACCGAGGTGACGCAGAAGCTCTGGAAAGCCGTAATGGGCTATAATCCAAGCAAGAAGAAGTGCGACAAGCTCCCAGTTACCGATGTCAATTATTATGAGGTGCAGGAGTTCCTGTATCGCCTCGACAGCATCACAGGGATGCAGTTCCGTCTGCCCACCGAAGAGGAATGGGAGTATGCGGCACGTGGCGGCAAGAACTCTCGCGGCTATGTCTACAGTGGTGGCAAAGACGTGGACCGTGTGGCATGGCATAACGGCAACACCGGAAAACTTAAGAAACCCAAGAAACGCACACCCAACGAGTTAGGCATCTACGACATGAGCGGCAATGTTTGGGAATGGTGCAGCTCCCGTTACCATTATTTTGACAAGGAACGCAACGCCAAGCTGGGCAAGGAAGGCGAGATGTATTGCATTCGTGGCGGGGCTTGGCAACTGCCCAAGACCTCATGCCGTGTGTCGTGGCGGGGCAAGCGCCTGCCCGACCTCAAGAATTCCTTCGGCGGATTCAGGCTGTGCTTGGATGCGACCTACGTGAAAGAGGAGGAGGCATCGGAAGACGAAATCCTAATGAAAGAGACTGAAAACGAAGAGGGAAAGGAATGACCTTTTACGGTGTCAGCCGCAGTTTCTTGTTCCTGTAGTTGATGACGGCTTTGTGCCGCTTGAGCAAATCCCCACCGAGGATGCCGTCGATGTGGGGCAGACCGAGTTTGCCGTACATTTCATGGATGTTTTCCAAGTCTAATGCAACGGCTTCATAGTCAAAGATTTCCATGCCGCCCAAGGAGAAAACATCGATGCGGAAGGTGGCGCTTTCCAAGTCGGAGCTGCCTACGCCTGCCGTCATGCCTTCTTTCTTCTCGAACTCGATGTTTTCGATGAAGGAAGAGATGGTCTTGGGGTCGAAGACGGAACGCGAGGCGCCCGTGTCGATGAGGAAAGAGGCTTCCTTGCCATGGATCGTTCCTTTGACCATGATATGGAAGCCTTCTCCTTCGATGTCAAGCAGTTGAATCGGAATCTCTATGTAGCGACGCATTAGAAATTCGGCTTGATGGCGTATTTTTTGTAGAAGTCTTTGATGATCTTCACGGCGTCGTCGGCGGTGTCGACGATGTGGAAGATGTCGAAGTCTTCTTCCTTGATCATGTTGTTGGTGAGCAGGGTGTTTCTGAACCAGTCGACGAGGCCTTTCCAATACTCGCTTCCAACCAGCACGACGGGGAATTCCACCATCTTGTTGGTCTGGATGAGGGTGATGGCTTCCGACAGCTCGTCCAAGGTGCCAAAGCCGCCAGGCATGGCGATGTAGCCTTGTGCATAGCGCATGAAGATGGTCTTGCGGACGAAGAAGTAGTCGAAGGTGATGTTTTTGTCGGAGTCGATGTAGGGGTTGAAGTGCTGCTCGAAGGGCAGACAGATGTTCAGTCCCACGCTGGTGGCACCGCCCTGTTGTGCGCCTTTGTTGCCGGCTTCCATGATGCCGGGGCCGCCGCCTGTGATGGTGCCGAAGCCGTAGTCGGCGAGTTTCTCGGCAATCTCGACAGCCATCTCGTAGTACTTGTCGCCGGGTTGGGTGCGTGCCGAGCCGAAGATGGCCACGCAAGGCCCGAGTCTCGACATCTTATCCATGCCTCCAACAAATTCGGACATGATTTTAAACACCGACCAGGAGTCGTGGCTCCTGATGTCGCTCCATGATTTGGGATGGAAGCTGTCGTGAATGATTCTTTCGTCTTTTTCTGATATTGCCATAAAAATTCAAAATATTAGGGTTGAAATTCAAATTTTGTGTATTTTTGCACGCTGAATTCATTTCAACGCGAATGTAGCTCAGTTGGTAGAGCATCAGCTTCCCAAGCTGAGGGTCGCGGGTTCGAACCCCGTTATTCGCTCGCGATTATTATTGTAGAGACGTGGCGCGCCGCGTCTCTACAATTTTTTTATACGGGCGTGCCGCATTCAGGGCAGAACTTGCCCGTCACCTCGGTGCCGCATTTTGGGCAGCGTTTTGGTCCCACGGCTGCCATGGGCGTGCCGCATTCAGGGCAGAACTTGCCGTTGCTTTCGGCGCCGCATTTCGGGCATTTCATCGTGGGCTTGGGTGCCGGGGCGGGTGTGCCGCATTCGGGGCAGAACTTGCCCGTGATGGGCGTGCCGCACTTCGGGCAGGGGACACCTTTAGCCTGTGCGCCGCCTTGCGGGGCATACGGGTCGTAGTTGGCCTGTTGGCCTTGGTTGTTCCATGCGTTTTGCATTGCGCCACCCGTCATGCCGCCAGTGCCGGCGTTCATCATGCCGAGGCCGATGAAGGCGTTGCCGGCGCCAGCTTCGTTGCCAGCGGCGGTTTCCATGACGTCGATGATCTTGCCTTGCTGCATCATCGAGTTGGAGCTGTATTCGTAACGGTCGATCTTGGCCTGGCTGGCGTCGTCGAGCGAGACGGACTCCACGGTGAAGCTGACCAGTTTGACACCTCTGGCACGGATAGGCTCGTCGAAGACGCGCTCGTCCATCACCTGTTTCATCTCGTCGGTGTAGCTCGGCAGCTCGAGCACGGGCACGCGGTGTTTGCTGTTGCCCATCTCGTTGAGCACGTTCTGGAACGAGGCGATGACCTCGCTACGCATCTGCTCCGTGATGTCGTGTTTCTTCACCACGTTGGCGGTGCCGGCATGGATGCGCATGAAGATGCCCACGTCGTCGAGCTTGAAGGTGTATTTGCCGTAGCAGCGCACGTTGACACCCATCGGGCTGAGCGAGCCGGTCATCTGGTTAGGGATGGCGTGCGACCAATCCTGGAAGGGGATAGGCGTGGCTGTGCCGAATTTGTTGTCGAGGATTTCCTTGGCGTTGAAGAAGAACACGGCCTGTTCCTTGGCGGGGGTGCCACCGTAGGTGAAACGCTGCCACATCTCCTTGAAGACGGGGCCGAACTGTCCACCGAAGAACGACGGCGACGACGACTGGTCGAAGGTGTAGACGCCTTCTTCAGCGGTGGCGTCGAGCACCGCGCCGCTGTCGTAGATGACGGCCACCTGGCCGGGTGCTACGAGGATGCGGCTGCCTTTCGAGATCTGCCCCGACTTGGTGGTTTGCTTCACCATCAGGGTGTCCATGTCCATGTTGTCACATTTGATGAGGTCTAACCACTGGTCGCTTAAGGTGCCTCCAATGGATCCTACGATTGCTTTGATAAGTCCCATAGTATTCTGTTTAATTGTTTAATTGTTTATAATTTCAAGATTCAAGATTCAAAGATTCAAGGATTCAAGATTCAAAGATTCAAAGATTCAAAGATTCAAAATTCAAAATTTCAAGATTTCAGATTTCATGATTCAACCGTCATTTATCGGCTGCCACATTGTGACAGCCCTACACACTCCAAACTCCCCACTCCAAACTCTCAACTAACCACTGACTCTAAACTCTAAACTCTAAACTCTAAACTCTAAACTCTCAACTCCTAGAATGAATATCCGTCAAAACCCAATCATGTTCCCCATTAGTGATGACGCTGCCGCAGTAGGCGCATTGTCCCGACGAGGTGATTTCTGTCGGCGCGCCGCAGTTCGGGCAATTGGTGATGGTGTTGCCTTTCTTGCCCGGGTCGGTCTTCACGCCTGCCTTGCGGTTGAATACCATCTCATATTTCATGTACCAGTCACGGTTCGGGTCGCTTTCCAGCACCTTCTTGGTCTCGTCGTCGATCACATAGTCGCGCATCATGGCGTTGAGCCACACGGTGAGCACCTCTTTGTCGCCGTCTTGCCTGAAGCTGTGCAGCGAGCAGTGCTTGATAGTGATTTTCTCCACCACGTTGGTCTTTTTCAAGCGTATGTACTCATCCAGTTGTTGCTTGTGCTGGTTGAAGAGGGTCTCACTCTCGAAGGGGCGGATGGGCTTCCAATCCTTGGTAGTCCACGCTTCTTGTATCTTCATGAACACCTCGCGGGCGAAGCCGATGAACTTGTCTGAAGAGAAGTTCGGGTCTATGTTTTGGATTTGGGCTGCCACAGTGGAGCTGTTGTCGAAGACGAAATCGTTGCTGGCTTGCTGGTTCACTCTTTGGTTGATGGCGTCAGTGTTATTTGATTTCTTTTTCATGATACGGTAGGCGATGATGATGATGACCACCACGATTAAGCCTAATACCGGGCTTTGGATGAACAGGTTGATAAGCCAACCGATAAGCACACCAATGTCGAAGTCGCCACCGCCGAAGTCGCCACCGTCGGAGGAGCTATAGCGGTTGTTGTTGCCCACGTCGGCGATGGCCAGGTTGCAGCACACCAAAGCCACAATCATCAGAAAGAAGGGGAGATATTTCTTTAATATGTTGAGATTCAAATTTTTCATAATACTATCGACGGACCAAATTCTTTGGTATCATTTTACAAAAATAAGAAAAAAATGGGAAATTGCATATTTTGTCGCCGAAAAATGCAAAAAATGTCCTATTTTTGCAGCCGCAATTCCTTTGGGAGCTTAGCTCAGTTGGTTCAGAGCATCGCCCTTACAAGGCGGGGGTCGTTGGTTCGAGTCCAACAGTTCCCACAAAGCAGAAGAGGCGCGACATGTCGCGCCTCTTCTGCTTAATATGGGCAATTTTTTCTTTATTTCTTCACCACGATTTTCTTGCTCACCATCTTTCCGTCCTTGGTTGTCCCTTGGAGGATGTATAGGCCGGAGTTGAGTTCGTTCAGGTCCTTGCACGGCAGGGTCTGGCCCTTGGCGTTGATGACCCTGACGAGGGTGACGATTTCGTCGCTTTCGTTTTCATCGATGCCAGTGATGTCGATATAGAGGTAGTCTTGGCCATTGTAGGTCGTGGCGGGGTCGGAAAGGCCGCAATCCACGTCGGCGAACTGCGCCCTGAGTTGGTACATGTACAAGCCGATTTCGGCAGCGTCAAAGTAGGAGACGGCGTCGCCGCCGAAGTCGATGGTCGTCACTTCTTCGGTGAAAACATCGGTGCGGTATAAACGGTAGAAGTCGACGGGTTCCTCGGGGATGTTCCATGTCAACAGGGCACCATAGGTTTGGGTCTCGGTGTCATAAACATACTGGCCTTCGAAGTTGTCGAGGCCGGGGCAGGGCAACACGGGAGTCACTTCGCCCATCGTGCCGTCGGGAGCGATGTTCTGGCCGTAGAGGCCTCCGTCAACGCTGTTCACCCATGCCAGGATGTTCTGCCCAAGGTGATAACCAGTGCTGTTCTCGCACATCGACTTGTTATAGACATTGGAACTTATTGTTTTGCTCCAAAGCTGGTTGCATTCCATGTCGAAGCCGACGGCTTCAACGGTGCTGTGATAGTTGTTGCTGGCCGACGCTTTTTCGTAAGCCAA